>JBDKJZ010000554.1:0-3760 GCA_039796375.1 Pseudomonadota bacterium | reverse complement strand
ACCCCCGAACCATCCCCACCCAATGCCGCATCGCCCGTGAGACGATACGCCGCCCGGAAAGTTCCCTTCCCCAAGCGACGTCAAGGGTGCTTTTTTTTTCCCGACTTACCCTGAATCGATAGGGTAGACGGTGCGTCTAAGCGCCCGCTCAAGCGCACCGCCCCAATCCGAACCGTGTCCCGCTCAAAGGAGTCCCTTCACCACTCCGGCGAGACGCTGGTATTCACCCAGCGAGTTGTAGAGCTGAGCTGAGACCCGCAGCACTCTAGCCGGAGGGCGAGGCCAAGGAGAGACCACCACCTGAAACCCATGCTGCTCACGCAGTTCGAATTGAAGTGGGTCTAGAGCTAGCGTGTGTACATGGCCACTCGGCAAGGCGATCGCCGCGAGCGAACCGATCATCGACTCAGGAGCGGGGATCTCCACCCCCCAAGCCTCACAGAGACAGCGGCGAGCGGCCAACGCCAATTGTCGGTTCTTTGCACGGACCTGTTCCCAGCTGCCGCCGAGCTCGGCCATGAACTTCAGCGCAAAAGGCAGAGTCAACCAGGCGCTCGGGTCTTCCGTCCCAGTCCAGTCAAACATCGCCTGAAAGCGCTGCTCCGACGGAGCGGCATAGCCGTGGGATATCACCGGTGGGTAGATGGCAGCTTGTAAGTCGCGACGCACCCACAACATCGCGGTCCCTTTCGGCGCACACCCCCACTTGTGAAAGTTCCCGGCGTAGTAGCTTGCCCCGAGCGAGTCCAAGTCCAGTTCAACCATACCCGGAGCGTGCGCCCCATCCACCAGCAGCGGAACACCGCGCGCTTTGAGCGACGCTGCAAGCTGCACGATTGGAAACACGAGTCCCGTGGCGCTAGTCACGTGGTCGATGAGCGCTATCTTCGTCCGTGGTGTCACAGCGGCCATGACCGCGTCTGTCACTTGCTGCTCGTCCGAAATTGGGAACGGGACGTCAGCGACGACCACCGCCGCGCCGCTACGTTGTGCGACAAAGTCGAGTACGTAGCGACACGCAGGATACGCGTGATTCGTCGTCAGCAGCTCGTCTCCAGCGGAGAACTGCAGTGAGCGAAGGACCGCGTTCACGCCCGCCGTCGCGTTGTTCACGAAGACGACGTCCCGCGGATCGGCCCCGACAAAGTCGGACATCGCGCAGCGCGCTTCCGCGAGCCTGGAAGCTCGCTCGTCGAACATGAAGCGAACAGGCTCGCGTTCGAGCGCGTCAGCGATCAGGCGCTGTTCTGCGATGACGGCACGCGGGCAAGCTCCGAACGAGCCATGATTGAGGTACGTGACGGCGGGGTCGAGCGGCCACTGCTCGCGAGCTTTCGAGGGCACAGCCGAGAGCTAAAGCCGAACGCGCATGAGCGCCAGACAAATGGGCGACCCCGCGGCCTTTCGCTAGTGTTTACTTCTTTGGCGCGGCTGCACGGGCCCGAACGTCTTCGTGAAGGGCCTCCACGGCTTTGTCGAAGCTCTTTCGCGCTGCGTTGCCGTCTTTCTCCGCCGTCTTGAGCGCTTCATCCGCCGCTTGTCCCGTCACTTCCAGCTTGTCGAGCGCCGCCTGGAGCTCAGCAACCCGCTTCTTATTGGGCTTGGCTTTAGCCGTCTCTTTCTCAAGCGCCTCACTCAGGGTGCCTCGAATGCTTCCAGCCTTGTCGCTCAACGTCTCTAGGTCGTTCCGTAAGAACTCACTGCGCAGATTGATCACGTAGCTGGCCACTGAGAGCTTGTCCGCTTGAGCGCGCAGCGTCTGAGTATTGTGCGCACCCAGCTGCTTTTCGTTGTCATTGATGAGCGCGTGGACGCCGCTCTCGGCTCGGGTCCGCTCCTCAAGCTGCTTTTGTACGGCACTCTCCAGCCCCCAAGCGGTGGGTCCCTGGAGCTCCACTTCACAACCTTTCTCTTTCGCAACGCTTTCCGCCGAATGAGCCACCCGGCCACTGATCGCCTGCTTCTCTTCTGAGAAAAAGCGATTCACTACAGCTGACTCTTCGAAGCGAGTGACGTACGCCTCGCTTTTCCCCTCGTCGACCGCTTGCGTGTAGACCTGCTCGACCAACGCCCAGTCGGGGTTCTTCAGCGCGTTTGGAAACTGCGCGAGCTCGGCCGAAACGTCCTTGGCAACCTTTCGCTGCGCTTGGGACTCAGCGGTCACGCGCTCGAGCACCTCAGGGTAGTTGACAGCGTATCCCACCTGCGAAGTTGACGAGGCCACCTGCGCCCCGGCGCCGCGATCGGCGCAACCCGCCGCGACAATCATGACTAACCCAATGACCCAACCCGAACCGGAACGAATACTCATGCGCGGAACCTAGTCGAGGCCTCGCAACGGTGGAAAGGGTTGCTTTCGCTGCCAAAAAAACGGTGCGAGAAATCTCCGCTGGCGGTGAATTGCCGAACGCCGGCGACTGAGTTAGACGTCTGCTGTGCACCTTCGCCAAAAACCGCTGTCTGAGGAAGAATTTGCTGAGCTGTCCGAGCTCCTAGCGACGAGCGGAAGTCGCTCAGCCACGTTCGCAAGAGGAGTGTTCGCCGCCGCAGCGACGGCCCCTTCCGAGCTCGACCCTACGGCATGGTTTCAGCTGGTCCTAGGCGCCGACTCTCCGGATCCGAAGAGTGTGCGGCGCCTGTTCGAGCTGCTGATGCGGGAGTGCTCGTCTTGCGAGCAGTGCCTCGAGCTGGGCGTCCCGGCGATCCCGGATACCGACGACGAGGCCGCAGTGAAGGAGTTTTGCCGCGGGTACGTTCAGCTCGCCCAGAAAGACAAGACCTGGAAGGAGAACATGGAGGCGTTCGCCCTGACGATTCCCTTCGCGATCCTGGCCGGATACGTGAACCCAGCCTCACTGCGCAGCGTTCAGAGCACGGCCCCTGACGATCCAGTCGACTTCGAAGTCAAGCATCGGCTGGAGCTCGCAGAAGATGTCATCGAGGTCTATCGCTTCTTCCAGAAGGCCCGTGACGCACGCCAGGCCGACGCCGACGCCGCGGCCCGTGAAGCCGCTGAACGTCAGAACGTGATTGGTCCAGACGGCAAAGCTGAACCCGCCAGCGCGAGCGGCGCTGCTGAATCCGACAAGGTCGCGCGAAACGAACCTTGTCCGTGCGGTAGCGGTAAGAAATACAAGAAGTGCTGCGGCCTTCCCAACTGAGCTCCCGTCGCTTTCCCTGCTACGACGCGCCTCAGGCTTTCAAGCGATAACCAGTCCTGAAGATCCACGTGACGAAGGCGAGGCAGGTGAGAAGGAAGAGCAGCGTCATCCCTAAGCTGGTCGAGACGTCGACGTCAGACGTGCCGTAGAAGCTCCAGCGAAATCCGCTGATCAGATAGACCACTGGGTTCAGCAGGGTGACCTTCTGCCACACGGGCGGAAGCATGCTGATGGAGTAGAAACTCCCCCCAAGGAACGTCATCGGGGCGATGATGAGCGTTGGGATGATCTGCAACTTTTCCCAACCAGTCGCCCAAATGCCCACCGCAAACCCGAACAAGCTGAAGGTCACCGAGGTCAACACCAGAAAGCCGGCCATCCAAAACGGATGCAGGACCTAAAAGGGGACGAACAAGCGCGCAGTCGCCAAGATCAGCACGCCAAGCATGATGGACTTGCTGGCCGCCGCGCCAACATAGCCAATCACGATCTCCCAGGCGGAGATTGGGGCGGACAACACCTCGTAGATGGTGCCTGAGTACTTGGGCATGTAGATGCCAAAAGAGGCGTTGGCGATACTCTCAGTCAGCACGCTGAGC
>JBDKJZ010000553.1:0-3768 GCA_039796375.1 Pseudomonadota bacterium | reverse complement strand
GGTCGCCACGCAGTACGCGAGCAGCGTGGTCATCAGGTTAACCGGTGTTTGCAAGCGTTGCATGAGTCCTCATCCTGGGGGGCGCGGATCGCCGAGCCTAGCCTAGCCTGGCGCGAATCCAAGCAACGGCTCGGGGGTCGAGGGTCCCCTAGTGGCACCCGCAACCGTTGAAGCCAACGCTTCCACTAGGTCACGGGGAAGCTCTGCGCCTTCGCCAAGCTGTGGTGCTGTCAGTGGTTCTGAAGTAACAGCCTGCGTCGCTCTTCTCGCAGCGGCCCGCCGCTGGGTTCCTCAGGCGGGGGGTTGCGCTCAAGCCAATCGGACAGAACTTTTGCATCCTCCGACTTAGCTAGCTCCGCCCGCCAATCCTCCAACCAGCCGGGATAACCCTTTTCAACGCACGGGTAGACAAGCGTAGCGCGTGTCACTTCGGTTACCACCGATCGATAATTGTACGATGTTGCACTTCCGCGAGGGGCGAGCGCCATGTCTAAGTCAGAGTAGCTCGGTAGCGTAACCCGCTTTGAACGATGTTAGCTGAAGCTGTCACCCAACCAAAACGCGAACCCGGTCTCGCGGAAAGATTCATTTTCTCTGAAGTGCAGCTTACTCTTCGTCGATCTCGAAACGTTCGCGTAGCGCGGCGCCAATCGCCGTCGACTCGACGGACAGGACCACCCGCGCGGAAATAGTGGCGTCATCTCCCCACGGCCACCAGAGCACAAACGCGAAATCGCCAGCGATGACCTTCGGGGTACTGACGAACTGCCCCGCACGCAACCCTTGCGTCCCCTCGACCACGCGCTGGAGCTCAGGCGTCGCGCGGGTGATGGTCTTGTGGTCCCAGCGGCTTGGAAACACCTGGTCTACGATCGCCTCGTACTCACCCGAATCGGCGGCGTTGAAGGAACTCACTACGCAGTTGTAACGTCGGTCCCAGGTCCAGCCTCCGGCGGGCCACGCGATGCTGAAGCGCACCAATTCTTCGTCAGAGGGCAGTCGCACATTGGGCATAGAGTCACCGGTTTCTACTGGATCGGCGGAGACACGGGAACGCAAAACGCCATCTCGGCTGAGAACTGGCATCGGGACCCTGGCGACCGATCCTTTCGCCGACGCCAACGCTCCACGAGCGCCAAGGCCAACGCGGCACTATTTGACGAAAATTCTGCGATTCCCGCGGGCCTTCAGGGGCTGTAGGTTCCTGGTATGAGGGTGAATTGAGTACCCCTAAGCCTAACGGGTCCGGGCTCCCACTTCGCTTTCGCAGGGGGCAGGTGGCGCTTGGCTTAGCGCTAGCGACGCTCCTGGCCCTCGGGGGTTGGGTGTACAACGAACAGAGGTCACCGCCGCTCCGTGAGTTCAAGCTCGAGGCCAGTCCCAGCGCCTTGCCGCTGGTTGACGGCGCCGCGCTCACGAACGTGTGGGCCTACAACGGGCAAGTGCCCGGCCCGTTGCTGCGGATCCGGTTGGGTGAGCGGTTGCGGGTCGACTTCAAGAACTCCCTGCCTCAGTCAACAACGATTCATTGGCACGGTGTCCGTGTGCCCAACGCGATGGACGGTGTCCCCGGTGTGACCCAGCCCCCGATTCCCGCGGGGGGAACCTTTCGTTATGAGTTTACACCCAAAGACGCGGGCACGTTCTGGTTTCATCCGCACCATCGCGCGAGCGAACAGGTCGAGCGGGGCCTGTACGGTATTCTTGTGGTTGATGATCCGAAGCCGCTGCCGTGGTCGCAGGATGTCGTGTGGGTGCTGGACGACTGGCGGCTCACTGAGCAAGCACAGGTGGATGACCGCTTCAATACCCCCCACGACTTGATGCACGATGGACGCTGGGGAAACGTGGTGAGCGTGAACGGTCGAACTCGCGAGGTGCTCGTCGTTCACCCTGGAGAGCGCGTCCGTCTGAGGCTCGTAAACACCGCGAACGCGCGTATATTCTTGCCAGAGTGGTCAGCGCTGCGGGCTCAGGTGATCGCGGTGGATGGTCTGGGCGTCGAGTCCGCGTTTGCGCCTAGCGGCTTCGAGTTGGCGCCCGGCAATCGGCTCGATTTGGACCTGCGCTTCGCCCCTGAGGACGCCGGAAAGACTTATCTGATACGCGATCTGTTCGGACGCCGACCCCACGACTTGGCGACGATTCAGGTGAGCGCAAAGCCCCCCGTCCCGACGCCGAGCTTCGATGCGCCACTGACCGTCATGCCGAGCTGGCCCGAAGCGATGTCCGTGGAGCCGCACCTAGTCTACCGCTTGGGTGCAAGGCGGGGCGGTGAGTACGGCATCACCTGGACGCTGAATGACGCAGCTCACGGCGAAGACACCCCGGCGGTGTTGCCACAGCACCAGTGGGTCAAGCTGCGTTATGAGAACACCTCATCGCGCCTTCACCCGATGCATATGCACGGCGTGTTCTTTCGTGTCTTGGCTCGAAACGGTGAGCGGGCGGTGGAGCCCCACTGGCGCGATACGGTGCTCGTGCACCCGCAGGAGACGGTGGACATCGGGCTCGTGCCTGAGGATATCGGGCGTTGGATGCTGCACTGCCACATCCTTGAGCACGCCGAGGCGGGGATGATGACGACCTTCACGGTCACCCCTGGACAGTGAGGGCCGGAAGTGAGGGCCGGACGAGTGGGTCAGCCAAAACTAATTTCCGAAGCCCCTTGACCTTCCAGTCACTGGAAGGACTAGGCTGACCGATAATGAACTCCCCCGCTGAGCTGACGAGTCTCCAAATCCCGATTGTCGGCATGACCTGCGGCAATTGCGCGCTGCGGGTTGAGAAAGCCCTGGCCGCGCGCGCGGGTGTCCACTCGGCGCACGTCAATTTTGCGACTGAGTCCGCGTCGGTCCGGTTTGAGCCCGCGCTGCTTGGGCGGGAGCAGCTGACTGAGATCATCGAAGAGGCGGGGTATCACGTCGGGGAGCCTGCCTCGGGCCCCCCATCGCTGCAGGGGTCAAGGACCCCTGCAGCGGCTGACGATCAGGCGTCTGCCTCGCCGTCGTCCTCACCGTTGCCTCCCAAAGCGAGTTCTGGAGCCTCGCCGGGCCGGGCGCCGAGTCGCGAGTCACGAGACTGGGTGCTCGCCGCGGTGCTGACGTTGCCGCTGGTGGCTCCGATGCTCGTCATGCCGTTTGGAATACACTGGCAGCTGCCCGGTTGGGTTCAGTGGTCGCTCGCGACGCCAGTGCAGTTTTATGTGGGGGCGCGTTTCTATCGAGGCGCCTACTTCGCGCTGCGCGGCGGGGTGGCGAACATGGATGTGCTCGTGGCCCTGGGCACGAGCGCGGCGTACTTGCTCTCCGTTTGGCTGCTGCAATCTGGCGGGCACTTGTACTTCGAGAGCTCGGCGGCGATCATCACGTTCGTGTGTCTCGGCAAGTGGCTTGAGGCGCGAGCGAAGCGCAGCACTACGGCGGCTATTCGGAGCCTAATGCAGCTTCGGCCGGAGCAGGCGCGGGTAGAACGCGCGGGCAATGTGGTGCTAGTCTCACCGGATGAAGTGCAGGTGGGTGAGGTGGTGCTCGTCAAGCCTGGTGAACGGGTGCCTGTCGACGGGAAGATCATTCGCGGAGAGAGCCAGCTGGATGAGTCGCTGATCACGGGTGAAAGTTTGCCCGTGTCGAAGGCGGCGGGCGCGTCGGTCAGCGCGGGTTCAATGAATGGGGACGGCCTGATCGCGATCACAGTCCAACATGTCGGTGAGGACACGACGCTTTCGCGCATCATTCGGCTAGTGCAAGACGCACAAAGCAAGAAAGC
>JBDKJZ010000552.1:0-3793 GCA_039796375.1 Pseudomonadota bacterium | reverse complement strand
GCCTAAGGACCACACCCGGCCCCCTTGGGGTCGGGCAGGTTCACAAGCAACGCAAGGCAGCGTCCAAGGACGCCGCCTTTTCTTTTTTGATCAGGTGCCTCGCTGGTCTCGGTCGCGCAGCCAAGACTCGGTGAAGGTAGCGGACTTGGTGTAGCTCTTCTCGATGTTGTCGAGCACGAGCTTTTCGAGGAGTCCCCCTATCCCAAAGAGCTTGGCCTGGACGTGAGCGAGATAGAGCCGATGGCACCGCCCTTCGCCTCGGGGCTCGACGGACATATCCCCAGTGACAACCAGCTTGTCGGGCAGCGACAGGGAGGTGACCGAGAGGGAGTAACGCGACGCGGAGCGCCTGAATTCCCCGCGTTCACGATAACCCGCGCCGTTCTTGAGCAGAGCCTTGATTGGGCCTGGCACGTCCCCCACGCGAGGGATGGCCTCGACGACGCGAATAAAGCCATCGCTGGTCTCCGTTCGCTCGACCTCCTCCCAGCGCTCGAACTTCAGTCGTCCGAGGAAAAGGGCCTCATTGAAGGCCCGGTCGAAGAACACTTCGGCCCAGAACCTCTCCACGCCGCAGTCAAAGGTGTGCTCAATGCGTCTGTCGCTCATGAAAAAATGCTAGGCGTTATCACTCTAGAATGGAACCCCTAGCAGCTCCACAACGATCCAGTTGGGCTTCTCAAGCATGGCTCGTGGCCAAGAAGGACCTGCAGATTGAACTCCGCACCGGCGAGGTAGTGATGACCGGTGGCTTCTTCGCGATCCTGGTCACCGTGATCGCTTCGTTGTCCCTGTGGACGGGCCCGCAAAACCGAAACGAGGTCGCCGCGGCGGTGATCTGGTTGGCGATCGCTTTCGCGGCGGTCTTGGCCCTGAGTCGAACCTGGCAGCGCGAACGGGAGGAGTCCGCCCTCGACGCTTTGCTGGTCTCTCCCATCAGCCCGAGCGCGATCTACTGCGGAAAAGCGCTCGGTGTCTTGGCATTCCTGTTCGTAATTGAACTCCTGGTGATCCCGACGTGCGCACTGTTCTTTTCACTCGACATCATCGAGTTCGCTCCAGGCTTGCTTGTTGTGTGTGCGATCGCGACCCCTGGCGTCGCTGCCTCGGGAACGCTTTTTGGGCTGATGACTGTCCGCACCCGTGCCCGAGATCTCGTGCTTTCGATCGTGCTGTTTCCGCTGCTTTCGCCAACGCTGCTGGCAGCAACGGTCGCCACCCGAGTCCTGTTCGAAGGTGACCCAATGGGCGAGATCGGCGACTTTCTGCGAATCATGGCCCTGTTCGATCTGATCTTCGCCGCTGGCGGGGTCACTTTGTTCGGCACATTGGCAGAGCAATGAATCCATTGTAGAACGGGCGCAGGAGGGACAACTGATGCGGGTCGGCCTGCTGGGAAACGTCGGGGAGCACGGGAGTCAGCTTGAAGCGATCGCGCGCTTTTTTCTTCAGATCGTGCGCGCAGAGCATGTGCTCTACCTGGGGGGTGACTCGGCCCTGACTGAGTTTGTCGCTCGCGCCAAGGCTTCGCTCTTGGGCACTTCAGACAGCACGCTGTGTCAACGCACCCTCCGGTGCTTGAGCGCATCACCAGAAGAAATCGACGAGTTCCTAGAAGTGGAAGACCAGCTGTGCCGGCTTGGCCAGCTGGAGAGCGTGCCAGCGCAAACCGTGCGCACTCTTCATTTGAGCCGCGGGCAATCGGTCGCGGTCAGCGTGCACCGAGCGGACCTTTCGGAGGAAGTTTCAGGCGGAGCGGGCGTGGTCGCGTTCGGTAGCGAGTTGCTCCCACTGGTGAAGCAAGTGGGACCTCGGTTCATCCTGTGTCCAGGCTCACTCACCAAAGCCGGGCTGATGGTCCTAGATGACGACGACGACGGAATGCGTATCTCCCTGTTCGACCGCTACGGCAAGCAGATCGCGCAGCATGCGCTTTCCCGCGACGCTCAGAACTAGAGCAGGCGTCCCGTGGAAGTCGCGATCTTTGGTGGCAGCTTTGATCCGCCCCACACGGCTCACGTGCTGGTGGTCGCCGAGGCGCTTGCCAGCGGGTTCGACCTTGTTGTCGCCCCAGTGGTTTTCAGTCACCCGTTTGCCAAAGACCTGACGCCGTTTGACCATCGTGTAGCGATGCTGCGGCTCGCGCTGGATTCGATCCCCGGTGCTGCCGTCTCAGACGTCGAACGAACACTTCCGGCGCCGAGCTACACGGTTCAGACGCTGGAAGCCCTGAAGCGCGCGAATCCCACCTGGCAGATGAGGCTCATTGTAGGATCGGACGTGTTACCTGAGCTCGACCGCTGGCAGGATCCGAAGCGGGTAGCCGAACTTGCCCCGCTCTGGGTCCTCGGTCGAGCGGGGCATCCGCACCCGGACGCTCCCCAAGCTCACCTGCCGGACCTGGCGTCGAGCCGTCTCCGGTCGCGGCTCGCTGCTGCTTGGTCCCGGGATGGTACCCTAATAAAATCGAGTCTTATCGGTGATATACCGCTCGATGTGCTCGACTATATCGAGCAACACGCGCTGTATCGTTGAGCTCGCTGAATTTGTAACGTAAGGGGTCCCTCATGGGTCTACTCGACGATAAAGTGTGTCTAATCACTGGGGCTGGACGGGGCATTGGACGAGCTACGGCCCTGTTGTTCGCCCAGGAGGGCGCAAAGCTGATCGTCAATGACCTGGGCTGCGCGGGAGACGGGCGCCAAGCCGGCGAGGATGTTGACCCCAGCGTCGCAGACGAGCTCGCTCAAGAAATCGTCTCGGGCGGTGGCCAAGCGATCTCAAGCACCCATGACGTCTCATCTGCCAACGGCGCCGCTGACCTAGTTGCCCTGGCGCTTTCACAGTTTGGGCAGGTCGACGTCCTGGTCAACAACGCCGGGGTACTGCGGGACAAGACGTTTCTCAAGCTCTCCGAAGAGGACTTCGATGCCGTACTGGGCATCAATCTGCGGGGCTCCTTCCTGTGCTCACAGGCCGCCGCAAGGAGCATGGTCGCACGGGGCGGCTCGATCATCAACACGACGAGCGTAGCCGGGCTGCTTGGCAACTACGGCCAAACGAACGACTCGGCCGCGAAGGCCGGTGTTTACGGACTCACTCGCGCAAGTTCTATCGAGTTGCAGCGCTACGGGATCCGCGTCAACGCCGTCGCACCTCTTGCAAAGACGCGATTGACGGCGGGGCTGCCGATGTTTGAGTCGGTCGAAACGATGACTCCGGCCCACGTCGCTCCGGTGCACCTCTACCTAGCCAGCGATCTGAGCCGGGAGACCTCTGGAACGGTAATCGGCGTCGCGGGAGGAAGACTCAGCGTATTTCGTCTCGTCGAGAGCCCAGGAAAATTCAAGGACGAGGACGCTGGGGTCTGGTCAGCGCAGGAAATTGCAGAACATTTCAGGGCGCGGTAACGTCGGCCCCTGTCCACCCTTGATGGCACGCCACGCGAGGGAACCCGCCGCCCCGCTAGCGCCCGTTGCTGGCGCTGTGCACGGGTGTTAGCTTAGGCGTTGCTGCAAGACAGATGGATCGATGCGCCGCGAACCCTCTATTCCGATCGTCCTATGGGTAGCCACAGCAGCCCTGGCGCACATCCTTTGGGGAGGGGGCGCTGAGCAAGTCGTCCGCGTCGTAGAGGGCCGGACGCAGCTCGCTAGTTTCGCGAGTTCAGTCAGTGGGTTCGTCAAGCGGTCCAACGCTCCTCTACAGATCTCGTTGCTCACCGAGTCGGATGAGACCCCGGCACCGTTGGAACCCAACCCTGACCGTGACTCTGACGAAGTCCCCGAGGAGG
>JBDKJZ010000551.1:0-3796 GCA_039796375.1 Pseudomonadota bacterium | reverse complement strand
TTTCCTCCAGGAGATGCCGGCGGTGGGTGAGGACTCCGATTTTGAGTCGCCGCACGATCTGCCTCGCGAGCCAGTGCTGTGAGCTACTTGCTCGATACCAACGCGCTCTCCGAACTACGCAAAGGGGAGCGTGCCAATCCCGGCGTGCTCTCTTGGTTTGCACAGGTAAGCGATGAAGAGCTGTTCACTAGCGTGCTCGTCTTAGGGGAGCTTCGCCGTGGCATCGAGTCCCTGAGGCGAAGAGATTCCGTCGCCGCGACGTCACTGGACCAATGGCTCGCTCGCCTCACCGAGCAATTCGCGGACCGACTGCTGCCCGTCGACCGGGACACCGCACTTCGTTGGGGACGCCTGAACGTCCCCGATCCTGTCCCAACTGTTGACGGACTGTTGGCGGCCACCGCCTTAGTGCACGAGTTGACCCTGGTCACTCGCAACACGCGCGACGTCGAACGCACGGGTGTTGCCTTGATCAATCCGTTCACGGGATAGCGCCCCCCTTGCACGACCGAAGGAAGTGGTGTCCACGTCTCCAGTCCGGCGTCGAGCGCGATCAGGCGCGAGGGCGCTTGCGGCGGCGGAATGGCGACTTGGGTTTGGTGACCGGAGCCGGAGGCGGAGGCCCGTAGGCGTAAACGAGCAGGCAGCCGGACAAGACAGCGGCGCAACTGGCCCTCTCGCCCCCAACGGGATGGGAGTCTGCCGGCAGGGCGGGCGGCTCAAGCGCCGGCAGCGCCAACACGGGAGGAACGGGCAGCTCGCTCTAAGCCACCGTTCACGCTGCCAGCAACTCTCTCAGGTCGGGGATCACGCTGGGAGCTCCACAGAGGCCAGCAGCTCGTCTAATGCCTTCAGCATTTCGGGCTCATCGGCTAGAGCGGCTAGCTCGCCTACGCACGTTCGCACGCGCACGCGATCGATGTCCGGATACAGTATGAGCAAGGCTTCAGCATCTTCGATATCTTTTGGACGACCGGCAATGGCCTTGAAGACGACCAAATCTTCCGCCGTACACATAGGTGCTCGCACGCTCCCGAACTGCGTCAGCGTGGAAGCAGCCAACGCATCCTGCTCGAACGTGGACCAGGCGAATGAAACGTCGAGGTCAACGCCCGTACTTTCGTGCCGGAGCAGCAATACGAGATTTGCCTCGGCGAACGTCAGCGCGTTCGCAATACGCGGAACGATCGCGTGCTTTGAGAAAGTCTTCAGCAGCTCTGTAGGATTTGTAGCGTCACCGCGAACGGCAGCATCGATATCGGTCGTGAAGCGACGAACTCCGCGCGCGATGATCGCTACGCCGCCAATGACCATCCACGGAGCGCCGCTTTCCGTTAGCCCTTGAGCTAGCGCAGTGAGCGCAGCTTCGAGCAACCGCTCGCCTTTAGCGCGCTTGCCTGGCATTCTGCGCTATCCGCAGCCATCGACGGCGCACCTTCTCCACGGCGCGCTCGGCCACCGCATCGCGCGGGCCAGGCCACTTACCTTGGGCGGCGAGCGCTACCGTCGCCGAGATCGCTTCGGCGACCGCCTGCTCGGGCCTCGGCCCTTCGGCTCTCAATAGTTCGCGCTGCCTCGCACTCGCCGCACGGTACCCGCGAAGCATTCGAACGACTGCGTTGTCTCCAGACAAGACGGCAGAGTAACACGACATCTCTCCGCTGGCTGCGAGGGAATGGGACGGGCGGTCATGAGGCCGAGCGGTGCACGCCTAGAGCGTCACCGCGCCGGCACCCTGCCCAAGGGCTCAGAGAAAGTCGAACGTCTCCCGCCTGGGTGGCGCCCCCTGCCCCTGTGCCTGTCCCATTGCCCAATCCTGTGCCGCCGCTAGCTGTTCCGCCGTCGCCAGCCGAAGCGGCAATGCGACCGCGGTGCACGTCCTCACTGGGTATGACCGCAACATGCAGTACGGCCCCGTCTCCTCCCCTGACCCGCTGCCCTGACCTCGCCAGCGGCTAAATCTGCGGAAATTTTGGTGGAATTAGGCCGCTTAAATATTCGCAGTTGGGAAGTTCATCCGTGATCGCTTGAGCGAAGGCACTGATGCCGTTCGAGGCTCTTTCAGCCAGCAGTTGTCGATTTCGATTGGGATCCGGCGCTTCCGTTTCAAGGAAATCGAGCAACTCCCGGAGTCGCTCTTCACGCCGCTTTTGGTCCAAGCAGATGCCCATGAGTTCCTTGGCGAAGGTCACAAAAAGTCGCCACCACCGGTCGTGTGGAAGACACCGGTGTCGTAGCTTTCTGCCCGCTCCGAGGACGCGGTGCGGCAGCGCAGGTCGCGGGGTGCCCTCGAGTGGTAGGCAAACTGGCGCCGGGCTGATTAGAGATCGAGCGTGATTCTCAGTGCGTCGTCGACCCTGGTCATCTCTTCTCGGCTCAGCCGTCCGATTCTCTTGCCGAGCCGCGCTTTGTCGATGGATCGAAGCTGATCGCCAAGTACGCGAGCGTCGTGCTTGGCGACATGGACTTGCGCTTCCCCCGGGTAGAGCGAGGTCACGTTGCTCCTGACCGGCACGACGACCACTCGCGCGCCATGCTTGTTGCAGGCGTCGTTCGACACGACGACGGCAGGCCGCGTCTTTCTTATCGCCGTGCCCACGGTCGGGTCAAGATTCACCCAGTACACATCGCCACGAGTCAGGGTCACTCGGGCCATGCTTCGACCTCGGTGTCCGACCACTCCGCTGCCAGCGTTTGGCGCCACTCCTCCTTCGCGGTAGCCTTGTATGCGGATTCGAGGTCGCTCCGGGACGGTCGCAGCTTTGCTCGAACCGCATCTTCGATGAACGCACTGATTCGCTTCGGAGGAAGCTCCTTCTTCAAGCGAAGGTAGAGAGCCTCGTCCATAGTGATATTCAGGTGGGCTGGCATAATCCTGTACTGTATACAGGATAAAAAAACGGCAAGCGGGCGCGCTCAAGGCGGCCCCGAAGCCCTTGTGAGCAGGGGAGATCGCAAGGGCAGCCGAACCAGCCCGCGCAAGCTGAGCTTTGAGCTTGCCCCGTCTTGGTGGACATCCCGAAAGGTGCCACTCGCCACCCTCATGGAGCCACCAATCGTCAGGATGATGGAGCCGGGTGGGGGAACTCAACGACCGAAGGAAGTGGTGTCCTCGTGGTGACCGGAGCCGGAGGCGGAGGCCCGTAGGCGTAAACGAGCAGGCAGCCGGACAAGACAGCGCGGCAAAATCTGCGGAAATTTTGGTGAAATTAGGCCGCTTAAATGTCAACCCAAAGTAGAGATGTCGGGTTCCTAGCAAAGTAGAAATGTCGGGTTTCAGCGGCTAAGCGACGCGCGCCCTTCGCTGCTCCAGCAGGCGCTTGTCCCGTTTGGTCCTCAGCTTGGCGAGCTTCGCCACATCCTTCTCAGCCAGCCTGTCTTTGATGACTTGTAGCGCCCCAGCGAGGTGCTTGTTCGAGACAATGGCGCCTTGGGTGATCTCTGCGTCGTCCTTGGAGAATCGAGTCAGTGGTAGCAGCTTGCCAGCGTGGCGGGCCTGCACGGTGCCATCGCTGAGCTCGATGACCGTGAGCCGCTGTCCCGCGAGCAGCCGCGTTTCTTCGGTGTCCGGGACCAAGAAGAGCTGACGCTGGTAGTTGAAGCTCAGCGACTGGCTCAGCTTGCGCGTCTCCTGTTTCTCCGTTTGAGGAACTTGCTTCCGCAATTGAGGGAAGCGGCGAGCTTGGGGTGAGCTTTTGCGAGGCGCTTGCGCCGGTGGACGATTGTGTCGGGAGCGGAGGTGCTCAGCGCGCCGGAGGGGTGAACTCGCGTTGCCTATGTTCTGACGCTCAAGTAG
>JBDKJZ010000550.1:0-3803 GCA_039796375.1 Pseudomonadota bacterium | reverse complement strand
GCATTTGAGCTCGTTTGTAGCCTTACTGCAGAGAAGCATCGCTTCGTGGAAGTTCCACCCGCCGTCGATGTTGGGCCTCAAGTAACCGTACAGCCTGCCGTTCGTGACTCTATGACCGCGCTCTCTCGGTGGAGCACGAGGGTCCTGGGGTTGGAAACACAATGCGACCTACGATACTGTTAGTCGACGACGACTCGAATATTCTCGACGGCCTAAATAGGGTGCTGCGCGGTGAACGCTACGTAACCTACACCGCCCACAATGTTGACGAAGCGATTGCAGTCCTTGGGCGGCACCGCGTTGACGTTATTGTGAGCGACGAGCAAATGCCCGGAGCGGTTGGCTCCGAGCTATTAACCTTCGCCCGACAGCGTTACCCGGACACGATCCGCATCATGCTCACGGGCAAAGCGAACGTCCAGAGCGCACTTCGGGCGGTGGAATCCGGGCGCGTTTTTCGGTTTCTTGATAAGCCCTGTTCCAGCGATAAGGTTCTAGGAACAATCCGCGAGGCTCTGCTCAAGCGTTCTGTACTGACCGCGCGCCATGGTCACGGTGGTCAGCTTAGTATGTCTCAAGCAGAGGCAACGAAGGTTTTTGAGCGTGTCGCTACGCAAGACGTTAAGCGCCGTCAAGGTGGTGACTGATGGCGCGTGTGATAGAAGGATAGAAGATAGAAGGAAATCTAGTGCACCAGGCGAAGCTTGGTTGAGGAGGAAGCCCAACGTGCCAATCTCGTTTGCGACAGCTCCCATCTAGTAAGGCGAACGCCGCCCCGCCCCTCCGCGTCACTCACAAGTGTGGTGGCTCAGCGCGCCGTCGTCGGCGCGGCTCAGCCACTCGCGGCAGTATAGTGTGCCGTCTGGTAGCGCGACCGCAGGCGCTGAGCACGGACGTGCATCCGCGACGAGCGGGTACACGGTCCTGCCCGCGTGCCGGAAGTAGGCGTAGATTTCAGGACGCAGCCGCAGCCATCTTTGGGCTTCAGCGATGGACGTGCAGCGGGCGAGGTCCTCAGACCCCTCATCGAGCCACTTGAAGTAGGAGGGCGCTCGAGACACGGAAAGGCTTGGCAGGGTCCCAGCCAACAACACCTCCGCGACGCACTCTGCGCCGAGCGCCGCCGCCCGCGTCTCGATATCCGCGACAGTGAAGCTCGTATCGAGCTGAAACGAGCGCTGGGCGCGGAGCGGGCCCGCGTCGAAGATCTCAGTCATGGTGTGGACCGAGACCCCCGCCTCGGACTGTAGCTGCAGGATGGCTTGACTCTCTGGCTGCGGGCCACCAAAGGAAGGCAAGAGTGACGGGTGCACGTTGAGCGCCCATTCGCCATAGCGCTGAGTGACCCGCGCTGGGACCCGGCGCGAGTAGCCGGCGACCACGAGCGCCGTGGTGTCGGGCAACAGACTGTAAGGGTCGGCACCCTGCAGCACCGGTACCCCAGCCGCGCGAGCCGCTTGCTCCAGGTGGCTCCGCCACCCCCCCATGAGGAATCGGTGTTGACTCCACCAAAGCGAAGCCCCGCCTGATGGCGGAGCCAGTCCCGCGAACTGGTCTTCGAAGTCTTCCCCCCCCAGAACGATCGCCTTCGGCCGAAGCCCGAGGTCGAGCATGTTCGGCACGAGGCGACCGGTCAAAGAGATGCCGCCGAGGATGGCAAAATCCTGCGTCACGAGCGCGAGCCTTGTGTGTCGGCAGGCGTCACTTGCCCTTTCGGGGCAGCCATGAGCTGAAGGCGCCATCGATTTGCGCTTCCGACAATGATAAACGCGACGCCACACAAGAGCGCGCTGACTACCACCATGTTCACGATGCCCGTGACGCGGGTCGGCGCAGCCAGGGCCAGGGGGTAGTAAATGTTGGTCACGCTCTGAAATCCGGCGGTGATGGTCGTGGTCGCCACGAAGCACAGCGGGCCCAGGGTGATCCACGCGTACCGCTTCTTGGTCGCTTCCCGCAGAATGATGGTGGTCCCGACGCACAGCGCCGTGCACGCGAGCAGTTGGTTGGCGATCCCGAACATGGGCCAAATGGTGGAGATGCTACCCGTGAGGATAAAGTAGGTCCACCCCGCCACGATGAGCGCCGTAGCCAGCAAAGCCCCCGGCAGGTTCGTCGACTGACCCAGCTCGGGACGGAATCGCCCCAAGAACTCTTGCATCAAGAACCGCCCAATTCGCGTACCAGTATCGATCGTGGTCAAGATGAACAGCGCTTCGAACATGATCGCGAAGTGGTACCAATAAGAAAGCAGCGTGCTCATGCCCGGCAGGCCGCTGAAGACGCGGGCCATTCCGACAGCAAGCGATACCCCGCCCCCCGTTCGCCCTGCCACGACTTCCCCGGCGCTCTGAGACAAGGCGGGTAACTCTTTCACGACGATACCGAGCCGCGCGAAGTCCCCGTCGGAAAGTGTGGTCGCCCGCTGCGTCGCAGGATCGGCGTCGTAGCCGAGCGCAGCCAGCGTGCCGTTCGAGAGTGACAACATCTTTGAAGCGGGGAGCTTGGTATCAGCAACGCTCAGTACAGAAGCCCCGTCTACGAGTCCAAGCAGACCGCGGTCGTGGGCTGTGAGTTGGCTCTCGACGCTAGCGAGCTGTTCCCTCGTTCGGGCAAGCCCAGCACCCCCCGGACCGTCAGCGACCAGGGCGATCGCCGGATCGGTGTTGATCGCGATGTAGTCGTCCGGTGGCATAACACAGGCGGCGATCAATGCGGTAATACCGACCAGGCCCTCAAGCAGCATCGCGCCGTAAGCGATTGGGCGTGCATGGCTTTCTCGCTCCAGCATTTTGGGCGTCGTGCCGCTAGCGACGAGCGCATGGAACCCACTGATCGCGCCGCAGGCGATCGTAATAAACACGAAGGGGAACAGCGGGCCCTTGATCACCGGACCGCCACCGCTCGCAAACTTGCTCACGTTGGGCATTTGAATCTCCGGGTTCACGACGATCACGCCGACGATGAGCAGGGCTATCGTACCCAGCTTCAGGTAGCTGGAGAGGTAGTCGCGTGGGCAGAGCAAGAGCCACACTGGCAGCACGCTCGCGACAAAACCGTAGGCAGCGATCGCCAGCGTAATCTGGGTACGGGAAAGGCGGAACCACTCCGCGTAGCTTGAATCCCCGACGAACTTCCCACCGACGACGGCCGCCAGCAACATCAAGACACCGAACACGCTGGCTTCGCGAATACCGCGTACCGACCCGCCGCGAATGCCGTAGATATGTCCGCCCATCAGCAGCGCGATGGGGATCGATGTGCTCACCGTGAACATGCCCCAGGCGCTCTCCGAGAGGGCCCCCACCACCACGTTACCAAGACCGGCAAGGGCGACGATGATGATGCACAAGATCGCGACCGCAGTCACTGACCCAAGCACCGGACCGAGCTCCTCTCGAGCGATCTCGGCGAGCGAGCGTCCGCCCCGCCGTGTGCTCGCGACCAGGATCACGAAGTCGTGAACGGCGCCGCCCAACACGACGCCAAACAGGATCCACAGGTAGCCCGGCAAGAACCCGAATTGCGCGGCCAGCACAGGCCCAATTAGCGGTCCCGCTCCGGTGATCGCCGCAAAGTGATGGCCGAAGAGCACCCATCGATTGGTCGGGTGAAAGTTGTGACCGTCATTGAACTCGTGCGCCGGAGTGACACGCGTGTCATCCAGTATCAGCACCTTGGTGGCGATAAAGGCAGAGTAGTAGCGATACGCGATCGAGAGGACCGCGAGCGCCGTGAGCATCCAGAGAGCTGCAGACATGGCCCGTCGATAACCCAGGTTTGCGCGTCTAGCGAGACAACTT
>JBDKJZ010000549.1:0-3812 GCA_039796375.1 Pseudomonadota bacterium | reverse complement strand
AGACAGGCATTCGGTTGATCGCGCTGCGTTCAGCCGGATTCAATCACGTCGATCTCAGCGCGGCGGCGCGACTCAATATACCCGTTGTACGCGTGCCCGAATACTCTCCATACGCCGTAGCCGAACATGCGGTCACTTTGGTCATGGCACTGAACCGCAAGATTCATCGCGCCCATGCCCGCGTGCGCGAGTGGAACTTTTCATTGGATGGGTTGGTCGGCTTCGATCTTCACGGCAAGACCGTTGGCATTGTCGGTACGGGGCGTATCGGCCAGGTCGCCGCGCGCATTTTCCGCGGATTCGGCTGCGAGGTGCTGGCCTACGACGCCCGGCCAGACACAACCTTTGCCGAGCAAACGGGCGTGTCTTATTGCGAGTTGCCGCGGATGTATCGTGAATCCCACATCATTTCGTTGCATGTGCCGCTGACGCCGCAGACCCGCCACATGGTCGACGACGAGGCATTAGCCCTCATGAAGCCTGGCGTATTTCTGATCAACACCGGACGAGGGGCATTGATTGACAGCCCAGCGTTGCTAAAGGCCCTAAAAAGCGGTCATTTGGGCGCTGCGGGGTTGGATGTCTACGAAGAGGAGGAAGGCGTGTTCTTCCAGGACTTATCTGGACAGATCGTGCAGGACGATGTCCTCGCCCGGCTGCTGACTTTTCCCAACGTGCTCATCACCAGTCACCAGGCATTTCTCACCTGTGAAGCGTTGGGAAATATCGCGCAGACCACCCTGCAAAACATCAGCGCGTTCGAGCAGGGTGGGCCGCTCTTGAATCAAGCGCCAACTCCGCAGCCTCGCTAAGGCGCATTGGCTCGTTCGTGAAAGTGCGCACTTCGATCTGGAAACACGATGACCCGTAGTCACGAAAGTCACGCCGACGCTGGCGCACGCTCATGGTGAGTGACAAGGTCGAACGCGTACACGGCGAGCCCGGTCCAGATCAGCCCGAACCCGATCAGTCGGTCGCGCGCGAACGGTTCTCTGAACACGAATACGGCGC
This sequence comes from Pseudomonadota bacterium, assembly GCA_039796375.1. GTDB lineage: Bacteria > Myxococcota_A > Polyangia > Polyangiales > Polyangiaceae > SZUA-265. Next base: position 2,801 of record JBDKJZ010000549.1, on the reverse strand, counting down.
AGGCCAGCTGGAGGCTGGGGGCCACGTACTGGACGATGCCGACAGTCGAGTACGGCAAGCGTCGGGCGCCGTACGCGAAGGCCGCGAGCGGCAGCGCGGTGACGACCCCGGCGGCGGCCAAGAGCGCGCTCGTAGCAAAACCCGCATGACCGAACGCGCCGACGCCGGCTTGCTCGACCCACACAAGGTAACCGAACGCCACGGGCAATAACACGAGGCACTCGATCGCGAGACCCGCGAGCGCCTCAACCGCGATCAGCTTCCGGATCAAGCCGTAGGCTCCGAATGAGGCAGCCAGCCCGAGCGACAACCACGGCAACGCGCCAGCGCTGTAGGAGAGATACGCGACCCCGAGCGTAGCCAAGCCGACAGCGATCCATTGGCTGCGCGTGAGCCGCTCGCGGAGCAGCACGACGCCGAGCAAAACATTGACCAGCGGATTGATGAAGTACCCCAGGCTCGTCGCGACAACCTGTCCACTGCTGACTCCGTAGACATACAGGCCGCCGTTGATCGCCAAGAGGAGACTGCTGACGACCAACACCAGCGCGAGCTTCGGGTTCTTGCGCAGTGGCGCGAGCCAGCGAGTGCGCTCACGCACACTGAGCCAAGCCACCACGACGAGCGCACAGAAAAACATCCGGTGAGCCAGGACCTGAAACACCGGTACGTCCAGCAACAACCGCCAGAAGAGCGGGACGAAGCCCCACATGACGAAAGCGGCGAGCACTGCGAAGAACCCTCGGACCATCAGCGCACGACCATTAGCACCCTTTCCGCGCCGCAAAGTCCAGCAAAGTGGTCCTCTCGACTTCCATCGTCGAGGTGATGGGGCTACAGCTAGTCCAACATGAGCCCCATGAAAGCCGATTCGGAAGACACCCCGGTCGAAGACTTATTCGCCAGGCTAGCAGGCAGGATAAGCCAGGCGACCGGGAGCTTCTGGACCTTCTCGGCGGCACTCGGCATCGTTCTCATCTGGGGCGCAACGGGTCCGTTGTTCGACTACTCGCAAACTTGGCAACTGGTCATCAACACCGGCACGACCATCGTCACCTTCTTGATGGTGTTCGTTATTCAGCACGCACAAAACAAAGAGATGCGCGCCGTTCAACTCAAGCTCAACGAGCTGATCGCGGCAGTTGAAGGCGCAAGCAACCGCCTGATCGACGTCGAAGACCTGTCTGATCGCGAGCTTGAGCACCTCTATGAGCGCTTCAGAACGCTGGCTGACACCGCGCACAAGCTTTCCCACGGCGCCAAGCTCACCATCGACAGCAGCGAGGACGCCACTGCGGTGCCCCACCGCCACGATCACGCTCCGAGCGCACGCGGCAAGCAGGTCGTCCCGGTCAAAGACGAATCCAGGTTTCACGTGACCCGGACCCCCCCCCCGCGGCTGATTGATAATCTCGAGCAGCACCAGCAGTTTCGCTACGGATCATGGCTACGCCACGTCTGACGCATGGCTACGCCATTCTCCCGCGCGATGGCTTAGGTTGAGCTGGCTTAACCTGTCATGGAAATTTCACCAAAGTCCCCGCTTGACCGTACAGGTTGCCCTGCTAATCCTGGCTCATGCTTCGAACGGGTTCGTCAATTTTGCTGGGCTGCTTCATCTTAGCCGCGCACGGCGCCATGGTTACACCGGCCGTCGCCTGCAGCGCTGCATTGCCAGACGCGGACCGCTTACCGCTACTGCCGCAAGACGGCCAAACCGACGTGCCCATCAACGCAGCGCTGATCACCCGCAGGGAGTATTCGCCCGTTCGCATGGTCCTCAAGCAAGCTGGCAGCGGCGGAGACGCGGGGGCTGCGACGGAAATTCCGCTGGACATCGCCTGCTCAACCGAGCACGGCTTCTGTGTTGCTACGCCGCAGGAACATCTACGACCCAACACGACTTACGTGTGGAGCGCTGCATTCGCTGACGAAGACCCACCCCCCGCGGAAGACGTCAGCCGACCGCTCACATTTACGACGGGCGCGCGCCAGGAAAAAAGCGCCTTTGACATCAGCGCGCTGACCATACAACCGACGGACTACCACGATGCCGATCCCAATTTCGATGCCGGCTCAGGCAGTTGTGAGTTCCAGAGCAAGAGCGGAGGCACGCTCACTGGGAAGTCCGGCGACTTGCAGCGCCCGGCAATCCTCGTCGTGCTGGGCGGCTTCTCCGCTTACGGGGGTCCGCCGTTGGTCTTTTCCTCGAACGAGACGTTCGACTTTTCTCAGTACGACATTCAGGACTGCGTGGCGCCCGCGGTGATCGACTTCACCGGCAAACGTCATGCGCTCGCCCAAGTCTGCGTCGATCCCAAGGACAGAGGCAGCGACACCCCGGATGCCGACTCCCCGGATGCAGATGCGACGAGCGCAGATGATTCCGGTTCTGCTCCCGAAGGCAACGCGAGCGATGATGCCGGCGCACGCGCTCCTGCGGCTCCACCACGGTTGCGGGGCGTGAACGACGACCAAGGCTGCGAAATCAAAGCGGGCGTGAACGGCTCATCAGGGGGCGCATGGGCTTTGAGCCTTGTAGTATTCGGCGTTGTTGCCGCCTGGCGCCGCCGTCGCCTTGTGCGCTAGCTGGCCGTGAGTCGCGGCATCGGTGCAGGCAGAGCATTGCGTGGCGCTTCGGTTGCAGACCGGGCATTTCGCTCGCGCAGACGGCGAACGACCCTGTGAGTCGCCGTACCGTATCGAGCCATCGCAGCGTCTACTACATTGGAACTGACGGGCTCTCACCTCGGACCGAAAGCCACAGGTGGGCAACGACGAACGCTCCCGATTCCGCCAAT
>JBDKJZ010000548.1:0-3821 GCA_039796375.1 Pseudomonadota bacterium | reverse complement strand
GCCCTTCAGCCGTCGCGAACACTGCGCCCCACGCGCCCAGGGCAATACCATGCTGCGAGGGATCACGCAGTTGCATCGCGAAAGACAACGTTCCAACACCGAAGAAGCCTTCCCCGAGACCGATCAGTCCCACGCCGGCGCGGAACATCAGCGCCGACTCAATCGGACTGGCGAATACGATGCAGGCGAATCCGACGATGCCGATCAAGGCGCCAAGCGCGGCGAGGCGAATCGGATCCTGCTTTCGGCGAAGCATCGATGCCGAGAGTCCAAACGCGATGACGGCACCAACGGCCATGATCGCGGTAAGCATGGTGGTCTGCGACACGGACAGGCCGAGCACCTCCCCCCCGTACGGCTCGAGCAGGACGTCCTGCAGATTAAACGCGAAGAAGCCAAGACCCGACGCGACGAGCAGTCGGACGGCCTGCCCCCCGCTCGAGAACGTATTCCATGCCTCGCGGAACATCGGGCGACGCTCACCCTTCGCATACTCGACCACGCCGCGGACCCGCGCTTCCTGCTTCCAGAGCGAGATCATGTTCACGACAATGGTGAAGACGGCGGTGCCCTGAATGACCTGGATGAGGCGCAATGGCGTGAAGTCGCGCAACACCGACTCCAAAAATAGCGCGCTGATCAGCGTGCCCATGAGCATCATCAGATACATCAGCGCGATCACGCGCGGCCGTTTGTCTTCCGACACGACATCCGTGGCCAACGCGAGCCCCGCCGTCTGTGTGGTGTGCGCGCCGGCGCCCACGAGCAGAAAGGCCAGCGCCGTGCCGGCGTGCCCGATCCACGACGGCCCGACTCGTGGGCCATCGGAGAGCACGAGCAAGGCGAACGGCATGATCGACAATCCCGCGAACTGCAGCATCGTCCCGCCCCAGAGGAACGGCACGCGCTTCCACCCGAGAATGCTCTTGTGGGTGTCGGACTTGAAGCCGATCAAGGCACGGAACGGGGCGGCCAGCAACGGGATGGCCAGCATGATCGCGACCAGTGACGCCGGTACGCGCAGCTCGAGAATCATGACGCGGTTTAACGTGCCGACGAACAGCGTCTGCACCATTCCCACGGAGAGCTGGAACAGGGACAGGCGCAACAGTCGGCTTAGCGGCATGTCCGCGGTCGCGACGTCGGCGAACGGCATAAACCGCGTGCCGAGCGACAGCCAGACGCGAACAGAGACCCCAGGCTTCGATGCCATCGACCCTACCAGACCGGTTGCATACGGACATCCGCTGGCAACGCCTGACGATGCGGCGTGCGCAGGAACAGCTGCACGAACGTCAGCGCGTTAGCGGCCTTGAGCACCACGACCTTGATGCCCGACATGAATCCACCGGCCGCTTCATGCTTCCGCATGGCGTCGGTGTTCTTCCACATCCGATCCATCAACGCCCAGAAGCCCTCGCTCTCGGTGTCGATCGTGTCCGGAAATACTTGCCGACAGATCTGGTTCGTGAGCGTGATGACGCGCCGGTCGTAGTCGTCGACATCAATCCCCATGTAGCCGAAAAACTGCGCGCGCGCGTGATCGCGCACGTACATCGTGCAGAATACCGCCAACAGGAAAAACCGAATCCAGAGCTTATTTCGACCCTCCAACAGTTCCGGATTAGAGCGCATCAACACCGCGAACGCTTCGCCGTGGCGGAACTCGTCGAGACACCAGTTCTCGAACCACTTAAAGATCGGGTGGAACCGCTTGTCGGGTTGCTTCTCAAAGTTGCGGAAGATCGTCACATAGCGTGCATAGCCGATCTTCTCGGACAGGTACGTGGCGTAGTAGATGAACTTCGGCTGGAAGAACGTGTACTTTTTGGCTTTCGTGAGGAAGCTGAGGTCCACCGCCACGTCAAAGTCATTGAGCGTGTGGTTGATAAACCCCGCGTGTCGCCCTTCGTCTCGGCTCATGAAGCCGAACAGCTCGCGCACCTCGGGGTTCTTGATCCGCTTCTTGATTTCTGCATACAGAATGCACCCGCTGAACTCCGCGGTGACCGACGACACCAGGAACTCGATGAACTGCTCGCGCAGCGTCGGGTCCATCGAGGCAAAGTCGGCATCGAACTCTTCGTTGCGCTTGAAGTGGTTCTTGTTGGGATCGCGCCGGAACTCGGCGAGGATGTCGTCCCACATCTGCTGATGTTCTGGCTTGATGCGGAGCGCGTCGATCTTGGCAAAATCCGTGGTGTAAAATCGCGGATTCAGCATCGCGTCCTGCTGCGCGTTCTTCGTGCTGTCGTTCACGTGGTCGTACGCGCGAACGGGCAACTCAGTGGCGGTTGGGTACATAGGTAGGTGTCTCTCCTCAGCCTTCGAAGCCGACGTCATACAGTTCATGCAGTTCCGTGCCGCCGGTCAGCTTCACGAACTGCCGACGCAACCAACTCGCGCGCTGCACCGTAGCCCGTGAGGCGTAGGTACGCTGCGTCCCGAAAGGAATGTGCGTCGGTGCATTATGAACGAGGACCTGGTCGCCCGGGTCGACCTCGACACCATCGAGGTCAACGTGCGCGTGGAAGTGGTCATGCGTCGACTCCAGGTCGATCGTGCACGCGACCTCAATCCGCCGGCGCATGACGAACCATGCGCCAGCGGCGGCGACCACAATGCCCGAGAGTATCCATCCCATACCATCCATCCGGTCAATCCTTGAAAACGGTAGGCGTTAGCGCCGCGAGGGGTTGGTCGTCCCCAACGAACTGTGGTGCAAGGCGATGGCCATCGAGCGGTAAAACCCGCGTTCAACCAGCCGCGTTCCAACCATCCCCCATGTATCGAGCCTCGGCGAGCCCAAGAGCGCCGTTCTGAATGCACGCTCGGAGACAGGAACGATCGCCGGCGCCCGGTCCGACTTCGGGAACAGGCGCCCGATCGCGCGCATGGCCACCAGCATGGGCGTCCCCGGCACCACCGTGATCAGCATCTTCTCGCGGACCCGAGGCGCCAGCGCACCGAGGGCGGCCACTAAGTCGGGCAAGTCGTAGTGGATCAGGGAGTCCATCGCGACCACATGGTCGAACTCGCCCAAAGCGGGGTCGAGCATATCCCCCGATCGGAAATCGATCTCCACTTCTTCGGCCTCGGCGCGTTCCCGCGCGTGATCCACGAGCGTGGGCGACAGGTCGATCGCGACCACCTCCGCCCCGCGCTTCGCGAGGTCAATCGCCAGCGTCCCCGTCCCGCAGCCCGCGTCCAGAATCCGCACGCCGCGCAGGTCGGGCGCCATCCACCGCAGGAGGGTCTCTCGCATCTGATCACGGCCGGCGCGCACGGTCGCCCGGATGCGCGACACCGGCGCATCCGAGGTCAGTGTCTTCCACGCAGCCGAGGCTGTGCGGTCGAAGTATTCCCCGATCCAGGCCCGCCGCTCGAGGTACGACACCGATGTGGCGTGCGAACCCCCAGGCGACGTTCCGTCGAACGACGGACCCGGATTCGTGGAAACGTCAGGCGTGATATGCGTGGCCATCACTCCATTCCCAATAGATCGAAGATCTCGCGATCTTTAAGTGGATTCGCCGGTAACGGGACCACGTCCTCGAGCATGCGCGAGGCGAGCAGCATGTATTGCTCCTGCGCCGCGATCACTTCCGGCGAATCTTCCATCTCGAAAATTGTGCACTTCTTCAAGCGACTGCGACGAATGGCGTCGATATCCTGGAAATGGGCCATCGTCTTGAGGCCCACGGCCGCGTTGAAGCGGTCGATCTCGTTGGTATCCATCGAGCGGTTGGCCACCACGCCACCGAGACGCACCTTGTAGTTCTTCGACTTGGCCTGGATCGCCGCAATGATGCGATTCATGG
>JBDKJZ010000547.1:0-3825 GCA_039796375.1 Pseudomonadota bacterium | reverse complement strand
CTAGTGGTTGAGGGCGGAGGGGACTGCGCGCTTGAGCCCCTAATAGCGGCTCGGCTCGACAAGCTATTGGGCGACTTGGGCCCGGGAGAAGTGACGAACGCTCGATTCTACGGCACGCAGACAGAGGGGGGGACCGCTGGCGTTCTGGTGACCCAAACTTCTAGCTACAGCGGAGACCGTTACTTCGAACCGCTGCCCTGCGATGAGCTCGCGCACGCCGTGGCGATCGTGATCGCGCTGGCGGTCGAACCCACGCTCTCGTTGGAGCAATTAGAAGGGGACCCGCTGCCGGCGCCACCCGTCACTCCGCCACCCCCGCAAGAAGCTCCCAAGCCGGAGACCAGGCAACCCACGTCGCCCGCCAAAAAGCGGGACACCGCCTTCGAGTCGCAACTGCGGGCCGCTATCCGGCAAGACACCAGGCTAGGGTGGATCCCCGGCCTAGATGCGGCGCTGGGTGTGACAAGCGAACGCTGGTCACTCTTGCTCAACGCCCAGTGGTGGAAGGCACGTCCCATCGACTATTTTCCCGTTGCAGGGGGCGCGCTGACGATTGGGCGCACAGAGTTCGGCGTGCTGGGTTGCCATCTGTGGGCAGCCTCGTCTTTTCGGCTCGGTCCGTGTTCAGCCCTCCGCGCTGTGGCCTGGACTGCTGAGACTACTGGCATCTCGAATCCGAAGAAGGCGACTCAGTGGCGCTTGCGGGGTGAGCTCGGGTTCGAGGCCCACTGGTCGTTTCTTCCGCACGGGCGCTTGATCGCCGGGGCTCATGCAGGGATTGGCGGCTCGGAGCATTTCGTCTCCGCGACTCTTGGGCAGCTGTACAAGTCGGAAGCCGTAGAGTTCTGGCCAAGTCTTGGCCTAGGTCTCTCGCTGTAGCGCAACCCGTGAATATCCTTCGGTTTGCATTTTTTTTTCGACGGATCTCCCGCGTACCGACACAAAAGGTAGGTTGAGCCCCACTGTGCAAAATCTTCGGCAGTACGGGCCCCAGGCTCACCCAGCGGAGTCCGTCGTAGCGTCCGGATCGACCCGGATCGACGCCGCAGCGATCTTCGAAGAGTATTTTCACGTCGTGTGGCGAAGCCTTCAGCGTCTCGGTGTTCCCAAGAGTCAGGTCGACGACGCGACTCAGGACGTGTTCCTCGCTGTTCAAACGGCAGCCGGTCGGTTTGAGGGGCGCTCAGAGCTTAGCACCTGGATCCACGGCATCGTGATCAACACCGCTCGGAACTACCGGCGACGCGCATCGGCGGCCCGGCAGCGCCATGAAGCCGATCCCCCTGAGCTGGTGAGTTCGTCTCCGAACCCGGAAAGAGTCGCCCGTGCTCAGCAGGCCGCGGAGCTTTTGTTCACCTTGCTCGAACAAATGGACGACAACTATCGCGAGGTCTTTGTCTGCGTTGAACTGGAGCAGATGGCTGTCACAAAATTTGCTGAATCCGCCGCGATCAACCTCAACACGGCCTATACGCGGCTGCGCGTCGCTAGAGACACCTTCGACGCACTCCTCCGGCGTCACCAAAACCTGGGGGAGCACAAATGACCGACAACAATTGGAGCACAGACGGCCTGATAGAAGAGGCAAACCGACACTTCGAGACGACCTCGGCCGACAAGCTGCGCATGGCGGGACGTTTAGGTTTGAGCGCAGCCGCCGTCACGACCCTGGCCGTCTTAAAGGCCAGCACCGTGTCGAGTCTGGGCGCGTCTTCTTCGAACTCGTTCCTCGGAATGTCTTTTTCTGGCTCGTTCATCGCTAAGGGGCTCGCCACGGTCACGTTGGTTGGAGCTGGAGCCTGGGCGACCCAACGGGCGCTGGCTCCAACGGTCATTCCGCATGCGCCGCAGGTTGCGGAGTTTCATGCTGAAGTCCCTAGCCAACCGGCCCCGGCCCGAGAAGCACCCCCGCTTGAACAAGCAGCGCCAGCCGTAGCGAACCTGACCGATACCCCCCTGTTTCAGGACCGAGAAAAAACTGTCACTCGTAAGGCATCCCCCGCGCCGCCGGACGCCGCGCAGAGCATCGCGGGCGAGCTGGCCTCGCTGGGTCACGCTCGGGCGGCGCTGACTAGCGGAGACGCGGCTGAAGCGCTCACGCGGATCCGCAAACATCAGGCGCTGTTCGAGAAGCCACGATTGGCTCCAGAAGCAGAGGCGATTCGTGTGCTCGCGCAGTGCCAGCTAGGTGCGCCTGGTGCGCTCGACGCTGCCACGAAGTTCCTCAAGCGCTATCCGGCTTCCCCGGCGGGAGGCCACGTCAAAGTGACCTGCGCAATCCCCAAGACCGACTGAGCTCAGCGCCCAAACAGGAGTGCCGTATCCTCCAAGCAGCTGGGACAGAATTCGCGGCTTCTCGCTGGATTTTCCGCGTGTGAGCTGCGGTAGCCCCCCACTCAGCGCGCTTTACATCTCGCCCGTTGGCCCGCAAGCTGGCGCTCCTTATGCACGTCAAGGTCCCGCACCTGTCGCTTATTTGTTCACTCACTGCGACCCCACTGTGGGTCGCCTGCGGTGACCCTCCCGCGGGCGCTCCGCCAGGCCAGCCAAGCGTCGTGGTCAGCGGTGGCCAAGGCGGTCAAGGCGGTCAAGGCGGTCAGGTGGGCGCGGAAACTCGCGGACGAGGCGGCGCTGAAACTAGCGGACAGGGCGGCACCGAAATGGTCACCCAGGGCGGCGCTGAAACTGGAGGGCAGGCAGGGTCCGGCGCGGCGGCAGGCGGTGCAGTTGAGCCCGCGCCCGAAGCTGGCGGTTCAGCAGGCGCGTCGATGGGCGGCAGCGGCGGAATGCTCGTTGCAGACGCGGTAATCACCCCCCCCGGCCCATGCACGTCGGCCCTGTGCCAAGACTTCGAGGAGGTGGCCGAAGGTAGCCCGCCATCAAGCACAGTCTGGCGGCGCGTCGACAGCGGCATCGTGGTGGGCTCAGCGCATGCTTTCCGCGGAACCAAAGCGATGCACATCCCCGGCGTGAAGAAAGGCAGCTTCATGGTCGAGACCGGCCAAGGCTTGCCCCTGCCAGGGGGAGCGCTGTTCGGGCGCCTTTATCTTTATGTCGACAAGGCGCCCACGCTCGGCGCCCACTATCTCCATCACGTGTTTCTCACCGCTCGAGGCCAGAACGCTTCTGGCAACGCTATGCAGCACCACTTTGGCGCCAGCGCGTACGCAGACGGTCGGGCGAACTCGTTCTTGTCGTACAACAGCTGGAGCCCGAAAGGTTACTCGGGGGGCAAACAAGAGGACCACTACCCGGTCGCTCTGCCTTTCCAGAGCTGGGAGTGCATCGAGTGGATGTTCGACAGCAACGTGAGCCAGGCGAAGTTCTGGTGGAACGGTCTTGAACTGGACGACATCGGCTTTAAGAACCCGGCGGGCCAGACGACCTTTGACTTTCCCCAATTCGACAGCATTTCCATCGGCTGGACTGAGTTCCACGACACGGACGCTGACTGGGAAGTCTGGATTGACGAGATTGCCCTCGCTGACAAGCGTGTCGGCTGCTTCGCCGCCCCATAGGGAGCGCTTCCAGGCCGGGGTGCGCTGCGTGACAGCCTAGGCGCCTGGGCAAGACCCGGCGTGCTATACGCCGGGCCTCCGCTCTGGGCGTCGAAACCGACGCTCTCACCACAAGCCCTCGGCATCGATCTGGATCGGTGGGCACGCCGTCGGCGAACTGTCCGGACTTGCGATGGTGACTGCTGGTCTCTTGCTGGTCGTTCACCTAGAGTCCCGCGCGACTTGCGCCCGCTTTGTCCGTACTGGACTTGGCTGCGGACCCGTCAGTCGCTCCCCGGAGACCCGATGCGAAACTTTCTTCCACAAG
>JBDKJZ010000546.1:0-3830 GCA_039796375.1 Pseudomonadota bacterium | reverse complement strand
TGGCAGGTGGCGTGCTCGCTTACTTGGATATTCGTTCCGCACGCGAGTCGAACTTCAGCGCGGCGTGCACTGGAGACGGTTGCTCTTGGATGTACGCGGGCCGCTTCTAGGCTGCTTGTTCAGCTCAGATCAGTTGCACTGAATCGTGTCGAGCCGCAGCCTTGCGCGAGCCCCATCGAGGCTGGCGCACCCTCCTTCGACAATCACCTGGTCATTTGCATCGCCGACGATCAGCAGCGAGTAGTCGCGACCGGGTGCGCGCAGGGAAGAGGGCAGCCTGCGTAGGACCACCTCGTTAAGGGTGATGGTGTTCGTTCCCGCCCCGGTGGCGTCAATGATCTCGACGCCGGTCATACTCAGCGGCGGCAAGTGGGTCAGGTCGAGGGACATGTCCGGTTGTCGCAACTTGACAGAGTCCGTCCCGTGCCCCCCGCGCAGCCTCCCAAACATCGGGCCGTTCAGGACGAACGTGTCGTTGCCCGGGCCTCCGATGAGTACATCGGGTCCACCGTCATGAACCAGGACGTTATTGCCTAAGCCGCCCATCAAGACATCCATACCGACGCCGCTTTTTGCGAGCCGTTTTCGTTCTTGGCCCGACTGCGCGGTTCCAAGGAAGTTCCCGCCCAGAATAACGAAGGTACTCCCAAACGGTCCGCGATCGGGCACCCCGAAGGCGAAGTCATCGAAACCGTCGCCGTTCATGTCGCCTGCGCTCGAAGGAAGCTCGCCGATGGGGGCTTCCGCTGCGCCACGAATCGTGAACCCGGCGCTGCCGTCTCTCAGCCGTTCTACCCCTAAGGGGTCAGTGGTCGAGCGCCCGTACATCGCAGAAAGGTAGGAAAGGGCTTGCCCCGGCCGGGTCTCTGTCCCGAGCAGCAGGTCGTCCAGCCCGTCGCCGTTGATATCACCCAAGGCTGAGAGACTGGCGCCAACTCGGAGGTTCGCATCGCCCAGGACCATGAACCCCGGTATCGAGCGCCCGACCTCGGCCAAGGACGTTTCGGGGCTAAAGCCATCCGGACCGCCAAAGAGCACATAGACCTTCCCGGCCTGGTCTGCCGCACCGGGCGCGCCGATCGCGATGTCGGGGTAGCCGTCCCCGTTGAAGTCAGCGCCACCCGCCAGTGACCTGCCGGCTTCGTCACCCACGCTTTCGCCCTGCCAGTAGCGCACTCTGCCCGGGGGAGGTGCCGCAATACTGAGAGCCGCATCTGAGCTTGTGCTCCGCTCCCCTAGCACGAGGTACACGCGGTCCTCGAAACGATCGGTGCCGCGACGAAGCAACACGTCGTCAGTGCCATCGCCATCGGCATCTCCCGCGCTGCCTACACTGAGTATTCCACTTTGAATGTCCGTTAAAGCGAGCGTCACCCCTTCGACAGAGCCGTCCTTCGGTCTGCCCAAAACGTTGGAGAGAGGCCGCTGGACGAGCCCTTCCGACGGCCTACCAAAGATGACGTAGGCCTCGGACGCGTTGCCGGAATAGCTGCCGCCAGTGACTAGCAAGTCGTCGAGACCATCACCATTGTAGTCGCCAAGCGGTGCCACCGACTGACCCACTGGGGTCCAGCCGTCGTTGAGTTCGCTGATGCCAAGCAGCGCGAATCCGTCCGCGTTCCCCACTCGTACGGACGCGAGCTCCACGAAACCGTCGGGACCCGGTTCCCGAAGCTGGTACACCAACTCTGCGACGCCAGCACCCTCGGAGCCTTCAGGAATCGCGAGGGCGAAGTCGCCCAGACCGTCCCCGTTAAAGTCGGAGCCGCCAGATGCCGTCAGGTACAGACCTTTCTCAGGCCAGGAGGCAGAGTCGGGGCTACCGCCGTCCCTGAGCGCGAGCCCTCCAACTTGTTTGGAGCGCATCCGCTCAAAGAGCTCCAGCTTGGGTGCCGTTTTTCCGTAGACAAGATAGGCCAGACCTTCCCCGCCGATGAGCAAATCATCCAGCCCGTCGCCGTTACTGTCACTGCCGCCGCTCAAGGAAAGTGAACTCTTGTGGGCGATGCTCTCTCGAAGCTCGAAAGCGTCGCCCGTGGACAGTGTCGCGAGATCCTCCACCTCCAAGACCGACGGGCTGAGGACTATCCGTCTTCGAAGCGCGAGGGTCTCGCCTGAGAGCAACTGCACGTCGAATGAGAACTCATCATCGCCCCAAGATCCGAAGAGGGGACGATAGATGAACGCTCCGTCGGGTTTAATTATCGCCCGCCCTCCAGCGCTTGTGTCAACCCGTGCAGAAACCACGCTGGCGAGTCATGAGGACACGCATGTGCCCGCCGGCAGCAGACCTTCTGCCGCAGTGAAATCGTAGCTCTCAGCGCCGTGCGATAGGAGTAGCCGGTCGGTGAGATTAGGCAGCGGGAGTGCAGAAAGCACTACGCGCCCAATGGAAACGCGGCCCGTCTCCGTCCGCCACTCGTAGTCGAACGCGTCGGCTGTGGTTGAGGCGTCTAGAGGCGCATAGGCGAATCCACCGTCGACATACAGCCGCACGCTGCCGCCCTGCTCAGTGCGCCCGCTTGCATTTTCCGTGTCGCCTTGCCGGGGCTTCAGCAAGCGAGGCGGAGCCGTGGGTACTACCAGGCGGACACGACCAGTCTCGCTGCGCCCGGCGAGCAGTCCGTTGCGGGCGCCGACGTGCAGCGCGCGACCGCCGCAAGCTGCGTAGGTCAATTGAGGAAGTGAGTCAGCGCCCGCGTCGCTGGTGGCTTCGGGCGGTTGAACCCCTGAATCGGGGAGTGAGGCATCCGCGGGGGAGGCCGGGTGTGAGGCGTCTGGCGAGCTACGCGTCCCGGAGTCACGCTTCAGCGCCGGGACGTCTGCCACCGCGCCCGCCTCTGCCAGCGCACCGCCATCGGCTGCAGCTCGCCCGACGACGTTGTGATCACACGCGAGGAGCCAGCTCAGCGTCAGTGTCGAGATGCAGAGTGTTCTCAATTCGAAGAGTCCCCGGACCACGGCCCTTCGCCGTCACTCCGAGACGCAGTGTGGCAGTCGAAGATGCGGGTTCAATGCCAAAAACCACGAGCTGGCATGTTGGCACCGGGATAGCTGAGATTCCGTCGCCATTGGAGAAGCTGGGGGCTGCTCTTGGGGCTTCCCATGGCGCTGAGCCTCGAGACGACCCGCTCTACGGTTGGGGATGGCTGGTCAGCCAAGCAGGGATCGCGGCCGGGTTGAGCTGCCGGGCGAGGACCCGTTAACCCTGACGGTGACTAGCCGCTCGTTGCCAGCTCGGAGTCGAAGCTGGGCTCTAGCCACGCGCGCAGTAATTCATAACCCCGGTGGACCCGTTGCTTGATAGCGGCTTTGGTCGTGTGCAGCAGTGCCGCCGCTTCGTTTCCGCTCAAGCCCGACAGCTTAGTGAGCTCGATCGCGTCGCGGTACTGGGGCGGCAGGTGAGTGAAAACTTCGCGAAGCAACGTCGCGTTCTCCGCGTCGCCGGCGATGGCCACGGTATCCGCTTCCGACAAGCTGCCATCACGGCTAAGCACTTCCAGTCGCATGTTCAACGGGCGCTGTTCGTCGTACAGACTCCGCTTGGCTATGACGTGCAACCACGGCAACACAGCCGCACCGGGGATGTAGCGATCTCGGGCGCGGTGCACTTTGAGAAATGTGGTTTGCACAATATCCTCGGCGCGGGCCCGGTCCGCCGTCTGGCGCGCGAGGCTGGCCATGAGCTTCGGTGCGGCGCGCCGGTAGAGCTCCTCGAACGCAGCCTCATCACCCGAAACAAATTTCGACATCAGCACCTCCAAAGAAACGGAGGCTTGGGAGGTCGGTCGAGCGCGCGGAGATCCAGCAATCGGTGCCATAGCTCCAAG
>JBDKJZ010000545.1:0-3844 GCA_039796375.1 Pseudomonadota bacterium | reverse complement strand
TGGCCCCTTAGCTGGGCTCTTTGAAAGGGAGCTTGCCCAAGTAGTCCTGCTTGCCTACCTCCACGCCGTTGTGGCGAAGAATGGCGTACGCAGTCGTGACGTGAAAGTACACGTTCGGGATCACGTACTCTTGCAAGTACTGCAGCCCATTAAGCGACTTGCCCTTCCAGCGCGGCTGCGAGATGACGCGCTCTTCTGCTCCCTGAAAGTCCGCGTCGCTGAGGCTGTTGATAAATGCGACCACGTCTTGGATGCGAGCTTGCACCTGCTCGATGGTGGTTTCATCGTCGGCGTGGGTGGGTGCCTCTTTGCCCACCAAGCGCGCGGCGCCCAGCTTGACGTTGTCACAGGCGATTTGTAGCTGCATCACCAGCGGGAACTGATCGGGCGCCAGGCGCGCGTTGAGTAGCACCGACGGGCTGTACTTCTTCAGCTCAGCCTGGGCCTGAGCCTTGGTCAAGATGGCGCTCAGGTTCTGCAGCATCTTGGTGAATTGAGTGAGGGTCGTCTTGAAGATCATCGCGTCACCCTAGTCGGGGTTCTGCAGCGGAGAAAGACCGCTCGTACGCGCAGTCCGGGTTCGGGCGATCGGGACCGCTTTGAGCCGCGAGTTACTGAAGTGCGCCCCATGTCGGGGGCAGGACAGCCTCCAAAGCTCGGTGGTTTCCTCTGTTGTTTACGGGCTACGGAGGGCATGCTCGCGCCTGGGCGGCCCCTCACCGCGAGATCGGAACACAATGACTTACAGCTTCGACAAACTCAACTGGTTGGCTGTGCTCCTGAGCTTCGTCGCGGGACAAGGTTTCCTCACGTTGTGGTTCACGGCTTTGTTCGGCGCCCCTTGGGCTGCGGCTTATGGCGCACCGGACGCCAAGGCCCACACTAAAGAACTACCCGGCCACACCTACGCGATCGGCGCCGCTTGTACCCTGCTCGTCACTTTGGGCATTGCGCTGCTCCAGGCCGCACTGGGCGTGCAAGGTGTGGGCGACGGACTCGCGCTTGGCGGGATCCTCGCGCTGTGTTTGTGCGCTGCGACGGTACTGCCCGGATATGCGTTCTTGAGACGCTGGAGCGCTAGCTGGCTCGCGATCGGGAGCCAAGTGCTGCTGATCTTGATAGTGTCCGTGATCTTGGCGGCCTGGCCTGCATAGTCTGCTTCCGCTTTCCTTTGACCACTAGAAGGCTCGCTAGTGAGGCCGTTCTGAGGAGCCTGGGGCCGGTTCGCGCTAGACGGCCTTGCGCCGCGGAAGATTGTTCGGACGGGGGCCACCTTGCTGAGGTTTGCCGCCACCAGCCGTGACCCGCTTGCCCTTGAGCGCGGACTTGCTCGCCAACGCGTTCTTCTTGGCTGCGGGTGAATCGTCGTCGGCGTCACCCTCCTCTTCCGCCGCCGCGAGCTCCGCCGCGCGGGCCGCCTCAGCCTGGCGCTGTACCTCAAGGCTCAGGGCGTGGAGCTTAGCTTCGTCCTCCTGAAGGTGGCACTTCTTGTACTTTTTACCCGACCCGCAAGGACACTCGTCGTTACGTTTTGCGGACTTCAAGCGCGCTTGGAATGCTTCCGTCGCTTCGAACGTGTTCGCTAGTTCAGCCATAAGAGGCAGCCTAGATGCTTCATCGCCGTCGCGCTAGTCCCGCGTGCGCGCCGTCGGCATCAGGCGCGCTGCGACCAAGGTTTAGTGCATCTGCGCGGCAAGCAAATAGACGAAGCCGCCGATAACAACCACCGCCGTCCCGATAATCACGACGATGCCGCCGCTCGCGGTTGACCAAAAATCCTTGTTTCCGTGGTCCATGGTGTTCTGCTCTCTGCTTCCTGGTGTGTGGCTCTTGTGTGGCCCTGACTACGGGCGGCGTCAGCCTAGCCTAGCCTTCGGCAGGCGACAACCGGGCGGAGGCCTGCGCCCGCGCGATCGCGGCGAGCAGCTCGCCGACTCCAAAAGGTTTCCGGAGGAGCTCAGCGCCTAGCTGTTGGATTTGAGCCTCGTCGTCCTGGTCGGCGAACCCGGTGATCACCAAGACCGCAGCCTCAGGGGCGCGAATGCGCGCCTCGCGCACCACGGTGAGCCCGGACGCGCCCGGCATGGTCAAATCGGTCACCACCACGTCGTAGGCTTGGCCTTGCAGGGCGGCGACCCCCTGAGCCGCATTGTGGGCCGCATCGACGGCAGCAAACGCCGTCGCCAAGATCCGCTGCACTAGCACGCGCACATGATCGTCGTCGTCGACGACCAGAGCACGCTCACGCCCTTGGGCTGTTGCCGACCGTGATGGCGAGGCCTCCACCGGCATCAGCGAGCGACTCCGTCGGGTCGGAGCGGCAGCACGACGACGAATCGCGCGCCGCCATCTTTCGAGGGTTGATAGCTGAGCGAGCCCCCGTGGTTGCTCACGATGCCGTGAGAAACTGAGAGCCCCAGTCCCGTCCCTTCCCCAACCCCTTTGGTCGTAAAAAACGGATCGAAGATGCGCGAGGCGTCCAACGGATCTATTCCCAGACCGCTGTCCTCGACGCTGACGGCGACGCTGCTTGGCGTGGACCAAAGGCACACTTGCACTCGCCGCGGGCTACCGCTCGACAAACTGCGAAGCGCGTCGCGTGCGTTGGTGAGGAGGTTCACGAACACCTGGTTCAGCTGATCGGGATCCGCCTCAATACCCGGCGTGTCGTGCTCGATGTCTACTTCCAGGGTAACGCCCTCGCGGGAGAGCGTGCCCGCCAGTAGATCGATGGCCGCCATCAGCGGCGCCGCTGGTTGAGTCGGCACACGGCGAAGCTGTCCGGGTCGTCCAAACGTGCGCACTCCGTCCACAATACGCGCCATGCGCCGAGCCGCTTCTGACAACATCTGGAGATCACCCTCGCACTCGCTGAGCTTGCGTTCGGGGCGGCGTAGCAACATATCAGCGAGCATCTGAATCGCCGTTAGCGGTTGATTCAGCTCATGTGCGACGCCCGCCGCGAGTTCCCCCAGGGCTGCCAGTTTCGCGGCCATGACCAGCTGGTCCCGGGCTTGACGCAGCTCAGTGCGTTCGTTTTCGAGCTGCTCTACCAGGTCGCTCACCTCTTCGGCAGTTGAGTTCACTAGAAACGCCAATACGTCGATCGAGTCACCGCGAAAGCTTCGCGGTGCACGCACCGCGAAGTCGCCCCGGGCGACCGCTGTGAGCACCTCAGCTACGTCCTCCAGCGCGAGCGTGATTTCCTCGAAAACCTTGGCTGTCGCCATACGCTTAGAGGGTTCCCCCGTGATTCTCCAACATTTCATTCGCCCAGCGCGTAGCGCCCTCCACATCCGCAAACATGCGAGTGGGCACCACGCCTCGGTTCAGGCCAAGAAAGAACGAACCAATGGCGCGGGCAAGCAACGTTGAACAGACCAGCGCCTGAGCACAGCGGCATTCGTTGGGCCGTGGAATCGACCACACCCTGCGCGCTGCGGAGTCCTGCGACACCACGCGATCGACCAGGACGATGACGGCGACCTTTCGACCGTGGAGCGCCGCGATCGCATCTAGCGCGTCCATGGACCGCCTTGCGGACTCCGCGCTTTGCTGGTAACCGGGTTTCGGAACAGCCGCGATGAGGTCCCCGGAGACGCGGTAGTAGGAACCAGACTCGGTGCTCGGGAGACGCTGCCAGCTGTCAGGCACCTGAAATCCGCTCATCCTGAGCGGAGTCTAACGGTGCAGCCAGACGAAATCCACAGACCCCTAGCGAAATCCCGACGGCCGCCTGCGCCGGATGAAAAAAAGGACGGCGACGCGTCTCAGCACGTCGCCATCCTTGCCCTCTTCCTTCGCGGAAGCGGGTCTGCCGGGCTTTGCTAGCTCCCAACCGAGG
>JBDKJZ010000544.1:0-3856 GCA_039796375.1 Pseudomonadota bacterium | reverse complement strand
CAGCCCAATGACCGCCCGCCAAATCTCACCTGAAGCTGCGTTTTCCGCGGCGAGCTCGCACCTAAAGAAGCCGTGAGATAACGCCCATCGCCGAAGCCGTCAGGACACGCACCTGTCGACGTTGGAGACAGTGATACCGCCGTACGTTGGCTGCCCCGGGTACACGGCGCGGCCAACGCATACGTAAGCCGCGGTTGCGCCGCCTGAATCGCTCGACACGCCCAGGGACAGCGGGGAGCGCCGGTTCTGTCCCCATGGTGTCGGCGCGGCAGGCGACATCGCCGAATGAATCACGCGCGAAAACAACCTAGCGTTATCCGGAAACAATTCGACTGCATAGCTGCGGAGCAGGTTGCCTATTGGCACCCACAACCCCCGGAGATACATATGTCGAGCAATTCCCGTTTCTTGTCCCGCAGGCACCTTCTGACCCAAGTAGCGCCCGCCACCGCCGCGGCAGCGTTCGGGTTCGGCTGCACCAAGAAGTCCGACAGCGCAAAGCCGACAGTCGACGAGCCCAAGAAGGACGAGCCCGCATCAGCCAAGAAAGACGACACGCTCACGATCGGGTTCATCTACGTCGGTCCACGTGACGACTACGGTTACAACCAGGCCCACGCCGAAGGCGCGAAGGCCCTCTCTGCAATGCCGGGCATCAAGGTACTGGAAGAAGAGAAGGTCGCAGAAACCATGGACGTGCAACGCACCATGGAGAGCATGATCAACATGGACGGGGCTTCGGTCATATTCCCGACCTCGTACGGCTATTTCGATCCCCACGTGCTCAAGCTCGCTGAGAAGTTCCCGAAGGCGACCTTCTTACATTGCGGTGGTCTGTATGATGCCACGAAGCACCCGACCAACGTGGGAAGCTACTTCGGCTACATCGACGAAGTACAGTACCTGAACGGCATCGTCGCGGGCTACACCAGCAAGACCAAGAAGCTAGGGTTCATCGCCGCCAAGCCGATCCCTCAGGTTCTTCGGAATATCAACGCTTTCACGCTCGGGGCGCAGTCTGTGAACCCGGACATCACGACGACGGTCGTGTTCACAGGTGACTGGTCCCTGCCGGTCAAGGAGGCCGACTCAGCTAACAGCCTCATCGACCAGGGCATCGATGTGTTGACCATGCACGTCGATAGTCCCAAGGCGATCGTACAGACCGCGGAGACCCGTGGGGTCTTCTCAGTGGGTTATCACACCAGCCAAGCCAAGCTTGCCCCGAAGGGTTACCTCACCGGTGCAGAGTGGAACTGGTCGGTCGTCTACGAGAAGTACGCAAAGCAACTCAAAGAGGGCGCCAAGTGGGAACACCTCGTACGCGGTGGACTGAAGGACGGGTTCGTCAAGCAGTCGCCATTCGGCGCAGCGGTCGGTGATGATGCGCAAACTGCTGTCGCAAAGGTCAGGAGCGAGATGATGGGCGCGGGTTTCGCTATCTTCAAGGGTCCGCTGAGCGACAATAAGGGGGCTGAGGTGATCCCCGCTGGCACGACCCACGTCCAGACCGACCCCAAGTTGGAGGCCATGGGATACCTGGTCAAGGGAGTTATCGGCTCGACAGGAACCTGAGATGCACCCCGCCGTCCGCAAGTGGCTACCAAGGACTGAGCCGTTCATCGTCGAAGGAATCGCGCTCGCGGGATCCTTGTGTGTATTCTCGGTCTTCTTGCTAGCCGTGGGCAGCCAGCCCCTTGGCGTCTTTGGGGACATGCTGGACGGCGCATTCGGCTCAAGTTTCTCGATTCAAAACACGCTCACACGGGCAGCTCCCTTAATGCTGACCGCGCTGTGCACGGTCTTGCCAGCGCGGGTCGGGCTCGTCGTGATAGGCAATGAGGGAGCGCTGCTGCTCGGGGGACTAGGCGCTGTGGTTGCGGCACGGGTAACTGCTGGGCTGCCGCCAGAAGCGGTCATGCTCGCGATGCTCTTGGTGGGCGGACTGACCGGCGGCCTCTGGATCACGACGTGTGGCCTACTCCGCCAGAAGCGCGGGGTGAACGAGACCATCAGCAGCTTGCTGCTCTACTACATTGCGCTGGCCGTATTCCTTTGGTTGGTGGAAGGCCCCTTGCGCGACCCATCCAGCCTGAATAAGCCCGCCACATACCCAGTGGGCCAGGACAACATGCTGGCCTCAATTCCGGGCACTGACGTGCACCTGGGGTTGCTCTTCGGAGTAGCCGCATGCGTGCTCAGCTATGTCCTGACTCACCACACGACCTTCGGCTTCGGATCGCGCGTAGCCGGGGGCAACAGTCGCACTGCGCTGATGATGGGGCTCCCCCTCAGCCGCTATGTGATCGTCCTGTGCATGTTAGGCGGAGCCGCCGCGGGACTCGCCGGGGTGGTGGAGGTCTCAGCGATTCATGAGACCGCTAACGCTTCGCTCAACGCCGGGTTAGGTTTCGCCGGCATCTTGGTCGCGTTCGTAGCGCGCCAACATCCACTCGCGGTCATCCCGGTGGCTATCCTGATCGGCGGAATTGAAGCCAGCGGAGGCTTACTTCAGCGACGCCATGATTTGCCGGACGCAACGGTCGACGTATTTCAAGGGATCCTGTTCGTCATGATCTTGGGTTGTGAGACCTTATTCGGAAAGTTCCCAGGGTTGCGCCCTGAAGCCCCGCCTCCACCGAAGCCTGCGGCCCCGAGAGGCGCCGGGGGCACCCCAGAACACAGCGAGGCGCTCCTCAGCAGCGAGCCATCCACGGGGCTCGTCTAAGCGCGATTCGGGAGACTACCATGGCAGAAGATATTGGACTCTGGGGCGTACCGATCGCGATGCTTGGCGGGATGATCCGCGTGAGCACGCCGTACCTATTCGTTAGCTTGGGGGAGACGATCACTGAGAAGAGCGGCCGGGTCAATCTTGGCCTGGAAGGCACCTTGGTGCTCGGAGCGGTGGTGGGCTACGGAGTCGCGTACGGCTCTGGCAGTCCGTGGCTTGGGGTTTTGTGTGCCGGAGTCAGCGGCATCTTTCCGGGGCTCCTCCACGCGTGGCTCTGCAGTAAGCCGCGGGTCAATCACATTGCCGTGGGCATCGCGATGATGCTCATGGGCGTGGGGCTAGCGTTCTTCTTGGGCAAGCCGCTGATCCAGCCCCGCGCGCCGCTTCTGCCGTCGGTTGAGCTAGCGAGCTTCAGTAGTTTACCAGCGATTCGTGAGGCACTGCGGATCAACTTGCTATTCGTCGTCGGCCTCGTCCTCGCCCCGACGCTTCAGTGGGGTTTCAATAATACGCGCTGGGGTCTGATCCTGCGCATGGTGGGCGACAGCTCAGACGCTGCGCGAGCGCTGGGTTACTCGGTCAATCGGGTGCGGGCCATAGCGACCGCCAGCGGCGGTTTCCTCGCGGCGATCGGTGGCTCCTTTTTGTCGCTCTATTATCCGGGCATTTGGAGCGAAGGCCTATCAAGCGGACAGGGTTTAATCGCCGTCGCCTTGGTGATTTTCGCCCGCTGGAAGCCGATGTACTGCTTGTACGCCTCGCTCATTTACGGCGCCGCAGGTGCGCTAGGCCCGTCACTGCAATCCGTTGGGCTCGAGGTCAGTCACCACCTGCTCAGCGCGGCTCCAGCTGCCCTCACGCTGGGGATCATGATTGTCACCTGCTCCAAAGAACGCTCGTTGGTTGGCGCGCCACGGGAGCTGACCGTCGGATAGTATCGCACTGAGAATAAGGAACCGCCATGAAGAAGTACGTCCCAGACACCCAGCCCTACGCTTGGCCTTACAACGGTGAACTCCGACCGGAGAACACCGCGCTGGTCATCATCGACATGCAGACCGACTTCTGCGGCAAGGGCGGCTACGTTGACCTAATGGGGTACGACATCGCCGACGCCCGGCG
>JBDKJZ010000543.1:0-3861 GCA_039796375.1 Pseudomonadota bacterium | reverse complement strand
TTCATCACTATTGGCGAGATCCGCAGCGATTGGGAGCACTTGGACGTGGTTTTTAAGCCCTTTCAAAGGGGCTTCGGGTCCGCGCTACAGTCAATCAAAGACGTGCTCTAGTCGACTCAAAGCCGCGGAGTACGACCCCCCTCGG
The DNA here is from genome assembly GCA_039796375.1 of Pseudomonadota bacterium. Taxonomy (GTDB): domain Bacteria; phylum Myxococcota_A; class Polyangia; order Polyangiales; family Polyangiaceae; genus SZUA-265. The sequence goes on along the minus strand of JBDKJZ010000543.1, from coordinate 3,716 downwards.
GGACTAGTAGTTCGACTCCCACGAGCGCCCGCCTCCCGAACCGCCCCGGTCAGGGAGCGGCCGTCGGTTCTGACCGAGGCCGGCTCTGATCGCGGCAACACAGAGTTCATCGAGACCGGATTCTCAGCGGTCAGCTTCTACTTTGAAGAAGTAGCTAGCTTCTCCGCGCAGAGGGTCTCAGCGAACGGAGCCAGCTGCCGACGCGCTCAAGGGTGGGCGGACGGCTGAATGCGATCAGCGGCAGCAACGCGAACGCAAAGAACAAGTAGCTCAGCGCGGCGTATCGGTCGTCAATCCAGTAGTAGTGCCGGAGCAAGACCTGGCTACCCGCGGCCGTTGCCAGCAGGGCAGGAGCCAGGCTGGGCCTCATCTTGGCGAGTGGCGCGAAGGCGATGAAGATCACGAAATAGTAACAGGTGAGGTTCGTCATGCTCATGACCAGCCCGATGCTCAACGGCGCGGCGATCCAGAAGTGGCGTGTCTTCCTGACGCTCCAGACGATTGCAGCCATCAGCAGCAGCCAAATCGCGTACTTGAGCGGCTTGGGAGCGTCGAGGCGCTGTTCTTTCCAGGTCTGGAAAGGGTCGTCCAGACTGTCGTCACGACTGAAGCGCATGCGGTCGTTCCAGTCATGAGCCAACATCACTTCTAGCCCCATGTGGTTAGTCAGTGGTGTGTTCTTGTGGAGCGCGATGTGTCCGGCAAATTCCTTGTAGCTGTCCGGGCCCGCGACGTAGAGGCTGCTCGGAACTAGCACCACGGCTGCGAGCGCCGCGCCCACGACGAAACGTTTGTGATCGGGGTGGAAGCGTCGGTGTTTGAGCCAATAGATGAGGATCATCGCGGCCCAGCCGAAGCCAGCAATCGCCGGAAAAACACGCAAGAGCGCGGACCAAGTCAGCGCCGCGCCAGACAGCCCGAAATAGCGCTTCTTTGCGAGGCAGATCGACGCGACCAGCAAGAAGATCCAGTCGTGACGCAAGAACGCGCCGCCGGTCCAGTAGAAGTTCCCCGCGGTGTTCGTCGCCCAAAACACCGAAGCCAAGGCGGCCACAGGCCAGCCAAACGCCCAAGCAAAAAGCGCGAGGATCCCAACATGGATACCCACGTCGAGCGCGGCGAGTTGCTTGAACGTCGCGTCGCTGGCGGGACCAATCTGACTCCAAAGCTTACCAAACATCGTCCAGACCGGCGGCGGGTTGTAGCCGTGGTCCTTCTTCATGTTGGTCCAGTAGCTCCCACCCGCGGACTCGCGGAGCCACTTGACGTCCTGCTTGAAGGCTTCCCAGCGTACTTTTTCGAAGTGCGAGGTGCACTGCGCTGGATCGTCAAACACGTAGGTCGAGGTCATCGGCCGGATCAGGTTGGCGGCTCGCAGATCGCGAATTTCTTCGGTCTTCAGTGTGGCGCCGTGACCCAGCTCGACCTCGGCAACTGCCGTACACTCGTAGAGGCGGCCGTAGCCGAGCTCGTCGAAGTACTTGGAGCCGAGGTAGTAGTGAAACACCTCGTGACGGTGGTAGTAGAGCGTATAGCGGGTGTTGGGGTTGAAGAAGCTGAAGTACGAGAAGAAGCCAACAATCGTGAGCGACAGGCTCACACCTAAGACCCACTTCTTCGGAACGCGGAACCCCGCGTGACTCGCAAATTGTTTCGCCAAGAACAGCAGCGCGGTCAACAGCGATAGCGCCAGCGAGAAGACGTACATGAAGCCCTCCCAGTTGGCCCGCTCGAAGGCCTTGCCTTGCCACGGTACGAACAAGAGCTTCTCAAGCGGCGCAGGTAGCGCGCTCAACAGGCTATTGGCGAACACGCAGGGTCCGTCACCCAAGCGGAGAGTGGTTAGGGTGAAAGCGTCTTGCAGCGAGTTGACAAGGTCGATCGGGTTCATAGCGCGCGCGTCTCTGGCTTCAGCATCACAAGGTCGGGGTTCTAGTCAAAGCCGCCTAAATGCGCAAAAGCCCACGAACATGGAGTTCGTAGGCTCTGAGTTTTCACCACGCGGTGCGTGCCGGAGGTGCGGCAGTAAGGGAGAATAAGTCTAGCAGTGGCCCCGGAGCAATTCAGCGCCAAGGATCCGGGCCCCTACGAACTCTCCCTGAGGAGCTCAGCCCTCGGCTTCAGCCGCGGGGGCCTGACCCGACTTGGCAGCTTTACGCTGCAAAGCCGCTTCTAAGCCGCAGCGGAGGCGCGCACGGCGCTTCATCTTCTTGCGGGCGAGCGGCGTCGATAGCCACACATGACGTTTGCGAATGTCCCAAAGTGCGCGATTTGACATGTATAAAACCTTAAAAGGGGCGGTGTCTTAACCCAAGCCGCCTACTTCTGCAAGCGGAGCGACCGTCGGGCCGATGATTTTCCTAGCCGGTGGCCCAAGAGAGCCAGCTTGGCTGCAGCAAACAGCGAGCCCGCGGTTCGTACACGGCCTCACCGCAGAAGAAAAGGACATTAGCGCTCGAAGTGCCATGGAAAGAGCCCGAACCCGGCCGCTTCCAGACTCGTAACCAACACTTGGGTCTTTGCGTTGGCAAAGACACGTGGCTCACCGATGCGATCTCTGAAGCGGGCCTGCGGATCTAGGAACCCGCCCGCGCTCGGGCCATTCACGCGCGGCAGCCCCCACGAGCGACGCGCCTAGATCGTCGCGGCACATCCCGTTGACACCCTAGCTTCGTTCCGTATCGCCCCCGCGCCGGACCGTCGCAGCGGGTCTCGGCATGGGGGCTTGGGAAGTATCGAGTCGGGGTGAAAGGATTTGAACCTTCAACGTCCTGCACCCAAAGCAGGCCCTCTACCAGGTTGAGGTACACCCCGAAGGAGCGCGCACTATAGTGGCGTGTCAGCGCTTTTCAAGCAGCGCATGATGCCGCGTGAGCGGAAGATCCAGAAAGCCGGCGTGGGTCAGTCCGGTATTGGGACGAGACGCACGTCCAGAGATATCGGCTCACGGTCCGAGATGACCATCATGTCCCAGGGGAAATAGCCCTCGCGTTCGATCGTGATGCGGTGCTCGCCCTCCGGTAGACGAACGCCTCGGGAAGCCACGTAGCCGAGCAGACCCACGAACTCTTCGTCGATCGAGACGGAGGCGTCGGCCGGGGTCTTGTCATGGGGTCGTACCCACAGGCTCACGGCGGGGCGCAAGCTGTCGCAAGCGGTCAGGCTCACGGTCCCCGTCAGGACGCTAGCTAAGAGAAAACGCCCGAGCATTCGGGCGATGGCGCCACCGAACAGGGCAGCTCTCACTGAGCCACTGAAGGAGCGAGTCACTCCCACTCGATCGTCGCTGGCGGCTTGGAGCTGATATCGTAGACGACCCGGTTGATGCCCTTTACCTCGTTGATGATGCGCGAGCTGATCTTCGCCAACAATTCGTAGGGTAACCTGGCCCAGTCCGCGGTCATTGCGTCGCTTGATTCGACTGCTCGGAGCACGCAGGTCTCTTCGTAGGTGCGGTCGTCACCCATCACACCCACGCTGCGCACTGGCAACAACACGGCGAAAGCTTGCCACAACGCACGGTATAAGCCGGCAGCGCGAATTTCATCCTGCACGATGGCGTCGGCCTTGCGTAGCACGGCGAGGCGCTCGGCGGTGACCTCTCCGAGACAACGAATCGCGAGCCCTGGGCCCGGAAACGGCTGCCGCCAAAGCACGTCATCTGGGATCGCAAGCTCCTCACCCACGCGTCGCACCTCGTCTTTGAACAACTCGCG
>JBDKJZ010000542.1:0-3869 GCA_039796375.1 Pseudomonadota bacterium | reverse complement strand
ACTTCGATGTGGTTTCGAAGACAACCGGGTGTGAGGCCATGCTGATCCTTGCGCGCCGCGGGCAGGCAGCTCAGGAGCTCTTTCTATATCGGGCTTATGACAAAGCGACGATTTGGGAGCAGGCAAAGGTGGTGAGATACGCTCAGCAGATGGAGGCGCAGGTGTTTTTATGGGAATGTATGGCGCTTCAGCCCGAGTTCGTAAACATCCTCAATCGCCATTGGATGAAAGATCCGGTCACTACTATTACCAACGCCTATCCCGATCACGAGGATGTGATGGGACCGTCCGGCGAAGATGTCGCGCGGGTTGTGGGTAGCTTCATTCCCCGAGAGGGGACGGTACTTTCAAGCGAGTACCAAATGGCGCCGGTGGTGCGCGCCGTCGCCCGCGAGAGCCAGGCACGGCTTATCGAGATCCACACCCTGGAGTCCGAGCTACTGCCTGAAGATCTGGTCGTGCGCTTCCCGTACCAAGAGCACCCGATGAATATCGCCTTGGTGCTACGTCTTGCGGAAGAACTGGGAATCGATCGCGAACGCGCATTGGTCGACATCGGTGACCACGTAGTCCCTGACTTGGGCGTACTGAAGACGTTCTCCCAGTTTCAGCATCGAGCTCGCCTAGTGCAATTCTCGAACGGTATGAGCGCGAACGAGCGGGCGGGATTTTTGTCGAACTGGAAGCGCTTGGGTTTTGCTGTTCACGACCCGGACGAACGAGTCAATACCTGGAACGTCGCTCTTGTTAACAATCGCGCCGACCGGGTGCCGCGCTCTCGCGTCTTCGCCGAGCTACTGGCGACCGATGCCAGCGTTGACGCGATCGTCATTATCGGAACCAATCAGGAGGGAATGCGCGGGTTTCTGCACGATGCGGCGCAAAGCGATGAGGCTCTGTCGCGCTTCATACCGGACTCGGTTGAAGACGCGCCGACGAGTATTGAGAGGATGTGTCGTCATTTGAACATTCCGAAGGCACTGCTGACCATTACTGCTCGGCTACGCAGCGTGGCGGTCGCTGTCTCAGGCGAACAACACGTTCCAGGGTACGATGAGCTCGTTGCTGTTCTAGGGCAGTTTGAGGGGGGGCCAACTAGCGACTTCGACTTGAAGCGCGCGTCGGCGGGGTTCGTCACGAGTTTGCTTTCAGCTGAGATGCCTCTGCAGACACCGCTGTCCCTATTTTGGACTCATCACCTCGGCGCGGAAGAGCGTCGAGCGGATCTGGAAGCATACATTCGTGCCATCGTCGAACCGTGGCTCCGTCGTCAGCAGCTGCTTGCGGCTGCGCGTGCCCCCGGCATAACTCTGAAGCAGATTGTCGCGCGTCAAAAAGAGACGTACGCTCAGGTGGTGGTCTCACGAATCTTCGTGTTGAGTCAAACCTACGCTACGGGTGACCAAGTGATCGACTTCATCGTCGAAAACTCCCCACCAGGACTGCAGATACGGTTGCTAGGTTGCCAAAACATCAAGGGTACCGGACTGGATTTTGTCTATCGCTGCATTTCGGTCGATCGCGTTCAGACGTGGCTGAAGCGTATTAATGAGGAGCCGCTGCAGCGCGAAGAGTCGTTCAACCAGCTTGCGGCGTATGCCGACTATGGAGTGATCGATGCCCGGTTGGCACTAGAGTTCGTTGCTGAAGCTCTTGAAAGTTCTAGCTCCCCTCACGATTCTGCGCGCTTGCAAACAATGAAGCGTGAACTTGAGTCGAAACACCTGACGCTGCTGACCAAGTTAGGCGGCTCCCAGCGGGTGGCACTGTGGGCGCGGATGTTGGGCGTGATTGAGCCTGTGTTCGACCATCTTGACTCGGTCCGTCGCAGGCGTCGCGCCGACCTGGCGATGAGCCAATTCATCAAGGGTAAGACTAGCCTCAGCGCAACCGTCATTGACCTTCGCGACGTCGTCGCGCGGCAAAAGGGTGGCTGGTTGGCCAAGGACGTCGCGCAGTGGCTAAAGTTGAAGTAGGCGAGGGAAGCGACGCTTGGAGTGTGCCTCCGAGCAAGAACTACAGGTCGAACTCAATTCCCTGGGCGAGCGGCAGTGTAGAGCCGTAGTTCACCGTGTTGGTGGCGCGGCGCATATAGGCTTTCCACGAATCGGACCCGGACTCGCGTCCGCCGCCCGTCTCTTTTTCACCGCCAAACGCGCCGCCAATCTCGGCGCCGCTCGTGCCGATGTTCACGTTCACCAAACCACAGTCTGAACCCGCGGCAGAGCAGAACCACTCGGCCTCACGCATATCATTGGTGAAAATTGCCGAGCTGAGACCTTGAGGGACCCCGTTATGCCAGGTCATAGCGGTCTTCAGATCGGAGTAACGCATGACGTACAAGATTGGCGCGAAGGTCTCAGTTTGAACAACCGCTGCGTTCGGATCGATTTCAACCAACGCGGGCTTCACATAGAATCCGCCTGTAGGCACTCCGTCGAAAGTGCGCTCTCCGCCGTGAACGACTCCACCTTGAGAGCGGGCCGTTTCCAATGCCAGCTGCATCTGCGTGAAGGCGGGCTCATCGATCAAGGGGCCCACCAGGGTCTGGCTGTCTCGGGGATCCCCTATACGGAGCGAAGCGTACGCTCGGAGCAGGCGCTCCAACATCGCTGGGTAGATTGCATCGTGCAGGAATAGACGCCTTAGACTTGTGCAGCGCTGCCCCGTCGTCCCGACCGCCGCGAACACAATGCCCCGGAGCGCCAGCTCAAGATCAGCGCTAGGAGTGACAATCGCGCCGTTGTTGCCGCCGAGCTCAAGCAGTGAGCGCCCGAGCCGAGCCGCGACGACCTGGCCTACGGCGCGGCCCATTGGTACCGACCCAGTCGCGGAGATGAGCGGTAAGTGGCGGGATGCGGCTAGCGCCTCGCCGATATCCGCGCCGCCGATCAACAAGCTCGCAGGAAATGGAAAGTGTTCCCCCATGGTGCGGGCCGCGCGCGCGGCGATCTCGTGACACGCCAGAGCAGACAGGGGCGCTTTCTCAGAAGGTTTCCAGACCACTGGATCCCCGCACACCCAAGCGATGGCCGCGTTCCATGCCCAGACCGCGACCGGAAAATTGAAAGCTGAGACCACGCCGACTGGGCCCAGTGGAAGCCACTGTTCGCTCAGGCGATGTGCTGGGCGTTCGCTAGCAATGTTCTTTCCGTAGAGCTGGCGACTCAGGCCGACGGCATAGTCACAGATGTCGATCATCTCTTGGACTTCGCCTTGGCCCTCTTGTTCAGTTTTTCCAACTTCCAGCGTGACCAATGCCCCGAGCGCTGCTTTTTCCTTGCGTAGTTCCTCCCCGAAGCGCCGAACGAACTCACCGCGAAGAGGCGCCGGCAGCATGCGAAAGCTCTCGAAGACGGTGCGGGAATCGCTCGTGACCTGCTCCACCTGAGCGACCGATGCCTGGTGCAGCTCGAGTAGGGGGCTTCCGTCAATCGGGCTCTGCTTGGTCAAGGGGCGACCGAGCCCTGCGACCGCTGAGTGTCCAGCCGAAACTGCTAACGGAGCTGAGCCCAATCCAAGCCTCGCGAGCGCGTCATTCAGTGGCATCATCGGCGGTGTGCTCCCGAAGTTGTTCGTGGCTTAGGCCGTAGCGGGTCGCTAGCTGCGACTCATAATAGCGGCCGAAGCGGTTGTTCAGAAAAGCGTCGAGAGAGACGCTCTCTTGGGTGAGGAAGCCTGTGCCGATGAGTTGGCGGCGCTTGACCAGATCAACCATCGTACAGATGCCCGCGGCGGTGGTGACCTGGATCGCGCTCCAGTGGATGCCGGCGATGTCTTGATGGTAGATTTTTCGCGCGTCAGTGAGCTGGACGTGCTGTCCGTTGCGTTGTCCCGTGACGGAACAAAACACTACGACGACGTCTTGA
>JBDKJZ010000541.1:0-3881 GCA_039796375.1 Pseudomonadota bacterium | reverse complement strand
CGTCGCCAAGGAACTCATGGGCATCTGTTTGGACCAAAAGCGGCGTGAAGAGCGACTCCGCGAGTTGCTCGATTTCCTAGAAACAGAAGCGCCGGATCCTAATCGAAATCGACAACTGCTGGCTGAAAGAGCCTCGAACGGCATCAGTGCCTTCGCTTAAGCGATCACTGATGTTGGGACGTTACGTAACCTTTCTGGCGGCTTACCGAGGATGCTGACGTTCGCTTTTCCTAAGCTCTTCGCAGGAACGGACCGTGCAGCAGGCCCTCAAGGCTGGCCAGTCGCCCACTCGACACACGCGTCGAAGATCTTCCAGGCATCAGGCGTCATCAAGTTCGTGTACTCGTCCTCCAGAAACCAGTGGACGCGCCGGTTGGGCGCAGTTCCACCGCCGTTCAGAGCCGCGCCTTTCTCGACAGCGATCAGAGCGATACTGTCGCTCGCCCCAGGGACCGATGCAACCGGCGTAACGGAGGCCGCCAGCTGTGCTCCATATGCAATCTTCCCGCTCCCCGTGTAGATCTGCACTGTTCCCTTCAGTCCCGCTGCGATCGGGTGGGCCGCATCGTCAATCTGTATGGCAGTGCCGCTGGCCTTCTCGCCCGCTCCTATGCCGAAGAAGTCCAGCGAATGGGGCTCGCCGCTGACGATCGGCGCCGGGTTATTATTGTACTTGTCTGCCACGGCTTTGCTCTCAGATGCCTCTGAAATAACGATGACTGTGAACATGCCCGGCATCGCCGGTTCGGTGTCGGTAACCAAGGTTACGTCAAAGCCAAGACCCTCAAGGCGTTTCTGAAGGGCGGCGTCGCCTACCGAAGGTTTCGACGGTCGGGTCACGAGCAGCGCCGTGCCCCCCCGCATGCCAGCCGACCCGCCGCTTCCGCCCGCAGCCTGACCGCCTGCCCCCGCCGGGGCCCCGCCCATCGCTTCACCTCCGGAGCCTGCAGGGGCGCCGCCCGCCGCATCACCGCCGCTGCCCCCGGATTCCGCCGGTGACCCCGTGCCGGCGCCGCCGACAGAGTCGACCCCCCCTGTGCCCGTCTGGGAGGAACCGCCGCTGCCCAAGGCGCCTCCGCCGCCGGGCGACGCGACGCTGGGAGCACCCGCACCGCTAGATTCAACGGTTTCGGAGCCACCGGCTGAGCTACTGAGCCCGCCGCCGCTCGCTGTTCCGCTGGTGCCGTCGGCGGCGTCTGGGTTGCTGCTGCAGGCCAGGCAAAGCCCAAAAAGGAGAAAAGAGCTGACGCATAGTTTGAACATAGAAGGTACTTCCTCGATTCGCCGGAGATCCCGGGCCGACCTTTGGTCGGTCGGGCAGGCCCAGGTTTCACGACATCAAAAGTCACGCCTGGCCTCCGAAAGTGGACTTCCGCCCCCGCCCAGACCGTCTCGCGAGCCGGGTCAAGGGCGGAGGGCACCCGGTCGAACTGTGCCAAGAACTCGATCGCGGATGAAATCGCCTGGGAGGCGGCGCATCGGGGGCGTTCGTCGCTTAGCTGCGTTGAACGGGTCGGAGCGCAGCGACGGGTGTTTGTGGGTTCAGGCTGGGGTTAGGGAAGTTTCGTCGGCAGCTGGGTCGTGATCACCGTCGAGGGTCGGTCGTACCGATCTTCGAGCACATCGAGCATGTCGCGTCGCTCGATGTCCGTCATGGGGTTGAGCAGGAAGTCGTCCAACACGAGCACGTCGATGCACGCCGGCTTGGCGAGTAGCGACGCGTATTCTCCGGCAGCACAAGCCAGGGCTAGCTCTCCCAGTAGTGTGGGTGCGCGAAAAAAGAGCTTAGGAAAAGCAAACGTCAGCATCCTCGGTAAGCCGCCAGAAAGGTTACATAACGTCTCTCAAGCGCTCGGGATCCGCGCGGATGCGACGATTCATGGCTTGGGCGCGCACCAACGGTTGCGTGTTTGTTCACGCGCGACCTCGGCTTCGGCACGCTGTTGGCTGCCATGCGAGCAGACGGTCCAAGTGTTCTTCAGGTGCGGACAGATAACACGGCGCTTCCAGCTATCTCGGACACTGTTGCATGTTCGCAGTTGGTAAGTTTTTGGTGAGTTCTGCAACCTTTGGGTGTCAGCGCCCGGAGGGAGCGTCTTTGGACTTTCTAAGGCTCCTATTGTGCCAATAGCGGATCGCCCAGGTCACATTTGCAGCGTTTTGTACCTGGTTTCTGTTCTCACCAGACATGTGGAGAACGAGTTCAACCAGCACTGCGCCGTCGGCGGAAGGTCCGGGGGGCACCGCAACCCAGCGAAGCTCTACTGGTGGCCGGCAAGCCACCTTCCCATTTGAAGGAGACCAGGCCAGTCTCCGCGTATGCATAGCATGCTGCTGATTGACCAAATAATGCGCCAAACCACAGTGCTGATTGCGCAAATTTCGACAGCTGCGGGGATCCGCGCTCCACTTTCGCATGTCGCGGATGATGTATTTCTGAATCTGACCCGCGAGATCGAGGGGCAAGGCGTGGGGCGCAAGGTAGTGGCCGACATGTTCGGCATGGCTCTTCGTGGTTATCAGCGGAAGGTGCAAAGACTCAGCGAGAGCTCTACATCTCGAGGGAAGACATTGTGGGAAGCTATTCTCGAACACCTACAGAAACATGGACGTTCTTCGCGTGCGGAGTTGATGTCCCGCTTCGAACCAGACGGAGACGAACACGTCGCAGCGGTGCTCAAAGATCTGCGCGACTCTGGCCAGATTTTCTCGATGGGTCGCGGCCAGTCGACCCTTTACGGTTTGAGCAGTTCCCAGGACCGCGCAAGTATGTTGGCGAAGGGAGACGCGGCGGCGTTGCCGAACCTGGTTTGGTTCAGCATCTACCGCGGTGCGAAGTCTCTAGCGGCGCTCTCGGCCGAGACGGGCGTGTCGCTCGAAAACCTACGACCCGTAGTGGACAAGCTGCTCGCTCAAGGCGCTGTGGAGGTGGGTTCACCGAGCGATGCCCCAGGACCCTACTCAGACGAGGCGACACTGCATTCCCTGCGATTCTTGGTCCCGGTCGGTTCAGAGCACGGCTGGGAGGTCGCTGTATTTGACCACTTCCGGGCGGTCGCAACGGCCATCGCCTCAAAACTCACGCGGCGCAACCTACGCTCGGAAACCAACGACCGGGTAGGTGGTGCAACCCTAGTCTTTGATATCAGCGAACAGCACCCTTACGCGGAAAGAGTCTACGGGCTGCTCCAGCGTGTCAGAAACGACGTGAACCAACTTTGGCAAGAAGTCTCAGAATACAACCAAACCCACCGCCCCAGCGAAGACGAGCTAGTCCGCGTGACTTTTTATGCAGGACAGAGCGTCGAAGAAAAAAACGAAGGACATAACTCATGAAACTGGCCAATCGATTAACGCTTGCCTTGATGGCGATTCTGCCGACTCTTGGTGGCTGTGGCGCAAGAGCCGGCGATAGCGCAGGACCGCGCCCCGAGAGCAACACGAACTGGCTGCGTCATTGCGTCCGAGATGATGACTGCGATGGTGAACTCTCCTGCTTGTGTGGCATTTGCACCACTGGATGTGAGAGTGCACAAGATTGCACGAGCCCCGCCGGCACCCCGGAGTCAACACTAGAGTGTGTGACTTCGGGCAGCGGCATCAAGCTTCCCATGAACTGTCGCGGGGAATTGGACTCACGACAGTCGGCCTGTGTCGCTGAGTGCAGCACCGACCGCGATTGTACCAGGGTCGGCGCTGATGCCACTTGCGAGTCCGGAATTTGTACCCGGCCGCCACCCAAACAGGAGGCACCCGCGATTTCCACAAAGCCTCAAGGCAGCACCAAACCACCCTCGATTGGCGATCCCATGATGAGCGGCGGGAGTAGCGGCGGGGGCGACAGTGGGCCAATCGCACAGGCCGACGCCCCAGGGCTCTTC
>JBDKJZ010000540.1:0-3895 GCA_039796375.1 Pseudomonadota bacterium | reverse complement strand
ATTTCAAAGTGTTACGTGTGGTCTCGGGCGCCAGAGGTGCCACCCCTGAAATCGGGGCTTACAGAACCGCAGGCTTTGCCATGAGCTTCAAGACAACCCAGCTGACCGAGCCCTTGTACGAGTACCTACTTGCCCATGGCGTTCGTGAGGGAGCGCTGCTGCGGCAGCTGCGCGAAGAGACCCGAGCGCTACCCAACTCCGCGATGCAGATCGCACCGGATCAGGGGCAGTTCCTCCAGCTGTTGGTCTCCGCGTTAGGAGTCAAGCACGCGATCGAGGTGGGCGTGTTCACTGGTTACAGTACGTTGTGCACGGCGCTGTCTCTGCCAGAAGACGGGCGCATCGTGGCCTGCGATATTGATGCGGAGACTACCGGCGTCACCCGCCGCTATTTCGCCGCGGCGGGCTTGTCACACAAGTTGGACCTGCGCTTGGGCCCGGCCGTGGAGACCTTGCACGCCCTGCTGCAAGCGGAGGGAGAAGGCGGCTTCGACTTTGCGTTCATTGATGCTGATAAGGAGCACCTGCGTGACTACTACGAGCTCTGCCTTCGACTGGTGCGCCCCGGCGCGCTGGTCGTGGTGGACAACGTGCTTTGGGGAGGTAGCGTCATCGATCCCAATAACCAAAATGGGACCACCCGGGCGATCCGCGAGTTCAACGCGTGGCTCGTCCGGGATACTCGGGTACAGATCTCTATGATCGCGCTGGCTGACGGCCTAACGATGGCTCGCAAGCTGCCCTAGCGTGCGAGGGCGGACTGCTGTGGCGACAAGCGAGACGCAGCGTCGATCAACGAGATAAACTCGCGCCGATATCCATGGGGATCCTGACCGAGCGAGCGCGTCGCGAGCTGCTTCGCGAGTGGGAAGTTCGCGGCGCCTTTGTGTTCTGATTGGCGCAAGGTCATGCCGAACGCCGCAACGGCAGATGAGAAGCGGAAACTTTCGCTGGTTTGATTGGCCGCCACGGTCCTGTTCGCGACCGGGACGCTCATGAGCTCGCTGACATCGGAGTTCGGGCGCTTGAAACGGAGCTTGACAGTGAGCGCTTCGCCGTTGGCAGTGGTGCCCGTAGGCACTTGATACTTCAGGCGTTCGGTGGGGGCGAGGCGCTTGGCGTCGTCAGGCGTGACGATTTCATAGAGTGCGGTCACAGTGTGACCGGCGCCGATATCGCCCGCGTCTTTCTTGTCGTCGTGAAAGTCCTGGTCGCGAAGGGCCCTGTTTTCGTAGCCAATCAGGCGGTAGGCGCCGACCACGTGTGGATTGAATTCGATCTGGATTTTTACGTCTTTCGCGATAGTGATCAATGTCGCGTTGGCCTGCTGAACCAGGACCTTGCGCGCTTCTTGGTCGCTATCGATGTACGCATAGTTGCCGTTGCCGTGGTCGGCGATCTTCTCCAAGGTAGAGTCGTTATAGTTCCCCATCCCAAAGCCGAGCACGGTTAGAAAAACGCCGCTCTTACGCTCTTGCTCAATCAGGTCGAGTAGCTCGCTGTGGCTCGTTGTCCCGACGTTGAAGTCACCGTCCGTCGCGAGCACGACCCTGTTTATTCCGCCCGGTTTCTGCTGAGCGCGCGCGACGCTATAGGCGAGGCGGATCCCCTCACCACCGTTGGTGCTGCCGCCCGCTTCTAGGCGCTCGAGGGCGCTCAAGATCGTACGCCGATCGGAGCCCGGCGTCGCAGGGAGCACCAGGCCACTCGCGCCGGCATAGACCGTGATGGCCACGGTGTCTTTTTCACTTAGGGTCTCGACCAACGCCCCGAAAGAGCGCTTGAGCAAAGGCAGCTTGTTCGGGTCGTTCATCGATCCCGATACGTCCAACAGAAATACCAAGTTGCGCGGCGGGACGTCTTCCAGAGCGATGGACCGGCCCTGCAAGCCGACGTGCACCAGTCGATGTCCGGACGCCCACGGGGCGTCGCCAATCTCGGTGTAGACCGAGAACGGCGCGTCACCTTGGGGAGCCGGATAATCATAGTCAAAGTAGTTCACCAGCTCTTCGATGCGCACGGCTCCTTTGGGCGGTGTTTGCCCCTCACGCAAGAAACGCCGGGTGTTGCTGTAGGAGGCGGTGTCCACATCGACCGAGAAAGTGGAGAGCGGCTGGTTCGCGGCGGAGATGAAACGGTTTTCAGCGATGGCGTCGTAGGCCTCCGTGTTGTGTTCGATCGCTTCGGCGTTTTGGTCGGGTTCCAGAGCCACGCCGTCATCCAAGGGGGCGTCCTTTTGCACCAGCTGCGAAAGCTCTTCCTCAGGTGCGGCTTTCAGCTTCTTCCGCTCAGGTCCGGTGGGCGGCGCGGCGAGGCCGGTTGCGGTCCGCTCTGCGGTTGATAGGCCCTGGTGTTCCGCGCGCGCGCGGGCGGCGGGTTCAGGGCTCGGCGGGGTGGGGGACGAGTCCACCAATGGCTCCGCGCGGACGTTTTGAGGGCCGCTCTCTCGGGGGGCTGCGGGGCTTTCTGCTACCGAGTGGGCGCGCTCGCCTTGGGGGGCGTCGTCTCCTGGGGTGCTGGGCGTTGAGCTGGGCTGTTGGGCTGAGGGTTGGTTGCGCCCGCAAGCAGTGACGAGCGCGATGGTCAGAGTGGCAAGGCTTAGAATTCTGGCTTTTTTCATGGGGATCTCCGTTGCTGGGGGCTAACGCCGCCACCTCGGGGCGACTTACACAGAAGAAACTCACGCTCTGACGACCCAAGAACCGCCGGCTAGATTTGTCTGCGGTCGGCTGTAAGCGAACCTTGGGCCAAGCGTTGACCAGCCCGTGGCGCACTCCCTCTTGCTGACCTTGGGAGGCTTCCGGCCGCGGACTCTCCGTAGACTAGACGCGTGCACTGGTTCCGCGCGATACCCAGCGCGGGAAGCCAGGGTGGGCGCGGTCGACAATGAGCTAAACACGAGTGAGCGCCTCGCTTGGGAGCGGCGGCTGCTCGCGCGGATCCGGCTGGGAGAGTCCGCCGCCGCGGGTGAGCTGTACGACGCGTATGCGCAGCTTTTGTTCGGCCGCGTGTTGTTACCTCGCCTCGGTAACCACACCGCAGCCGAGGATGTCTTGTCGGAAACTTTCCGCACGGCGCTTGAGCGCATCGCCCAGTTTGAGCTCAGAGCGAGCAGTATCTATTTTTGGCTTGCGCGCATCGCGATCAACAAGGCAACGGACTTGCATCGCGCGAAGCGGGTTTCGGGTCGGGCGCTGGTGAACCTGGAGGGGCAGCTGAGCGTGCTGATTGAGGGGCCGCTTCAACCGGATAGCGCCCTGGAGTGCAAGAAGCAGTACGAACGAGTGGCGATGCGCCTGGCCGAGTGTCTAGCCTTGCTCAACCCCCGCTACCGCCGGGCGATCGAACTGCGCTTCTTTGAAGAGCTGTCCCGCGAAGAGTGCGCTCGCGAGCTGGACGTTAAGCTCGGAACTTTCGATGTGTTGGTCCTGCGCTCGCTGAAGTCGCTAAGAAAGGCTTGGGATGAGGCCCAGGCAGAGGGTAAGGAGCCGATCAGTGGACGACTTGAATGACGAAGAATTCAGCGACGCAGAGCTCGCTGAGGCCGAGGCGCTCGCGCGTGCGTTGGATGGCGGGTCGCACCAAGGGGGCTCCGAAGCCGCACTCGAAGCCGCGGCGCTGCTGCGGGTGGCTCAGCGACCGGTGCTTGACGAAGTTCGCTTCGGTGAATTGCGCACCGAGGTCCTCCAGTCGGCGACCTTGCGGCGGGCGCAACACAGCGCGGGCCGTTCAGCGCGAGGGTCGTTCTGGTCGCTGCCCAGCTGGGTCTGGCTGCGCTGGGCAGGGCTTTTAGTGCCCGCGGCTCTGCTGGTCTTCGTTGGGGTGCGCAGCTGGACGTGGGGTACCGGTTCCAGCGCTCAGATTGCTTCGGACGTGACCTTGCCGAGGCCGTCCT
>JBDKJZ010000539.1:0-3916 GCA_039796375.1 Pseudomonadota bacterium | reverse complement strand
TCTTCCTCGACACACTCGAGTCAGATCTAGAGGGGCTGGCCCGTATCAACCGCCTCCTGCGCGCGACTCATCCTTCAAGGGCCCGGTTGTCCGAGCCGCTGCGGGTCATCCCTGCGCTAGTGATCCACCCATCGGTGGATCTGGGCGATGCTGCCACCACACGTTTTAGAAATGTGCCACGCAGCGTTCAGTACCTACTCAGAGGTATTGGCGCCGATGAGCGCAGCGGTGCCAACTTGATGAGCTACGTCGCTTTCCACCACGACTACACGCGCTACTTGGTCGAATGCGGCTACGAAGACACGATGCGCCGAGCGAGTGATATCCGGGCTTTCCTGTCTGCAGCGCAACCCGTTGGCGACGAGACTGTCGCGCTCGCGTGAGCCAATGGGAGGCTCCCGTACCGGGCCGGGTTTAGCTCCGCAGCCAGGGCGAACGGAACCTGGACGGTCCCGACCTTCAAGCTGAACCGCCGCGGCTCCGCAGGGGCGACCTGGGATTCGCGCGGAATGCCGACTGTTCAGCCACCGCTGTCTGTACCTGCGTCGCTGTCGCCGAGAGCCCCGGGCAGGCCGCCAGCTGCTACGACGCCCCCCAGCGGCACGGCACCACACGCGCTCCGGGGGGCATAGCTCCGGGACCGGCGCCCCCGGTACCGACTCTTGCTGCTCCGCCGACTCCAGCTGCGACTGCGAGCTCCAGCTGCGACTGCGGCTCGCCTGTGCCTCCGCTTTTCAGGATCCGGTGGTGCTCCTTCCCTAGTCAGACCGAAGCAATGTCCTATAACCGGCGGCATGAAGTGGCGGCTGCTCTTGGTGCTTGCTTGTGGAGGGGGCTTGGGCGCTGCCGCTCAGCTGGGTTACAGGACGTACACCGAGTCGAAGAGTCCGCCTCCACGTCCAGAACGAGTCAAGCGATTGTGGGTGAGGAGCACCACGCCGGAACCCTTCGCCGAGAAACACGTAGCGGCTTTTTCGCCATTGCCGACGGTGTACGCGGGCCGCTTCTCGACGCCGACGCCGGCTGAAATGGACCTTGGAAGGCAGTTCTTCTACGACAAGCGATTCAGCAAGAATCACGATGTTTCCTGCAACTCCTGCCATCCGCTCCTGGACTACGGGATGGACAATCGTGGCGTCAGTCTTGGTCACGTAGGGCAAACGGGGACCCGCAACGCGCCCTCCGTCTATAACGCCGCTGGCCACGGCTTTCAGTTTTGGGATGGTCGCGCAGAGGATGTGGAGGCGCAGGCTCCCATGCCCGTGATGGATCCGTTCGAGATGGCGATGAGCGAAGAGCGTCTGCTCGCGACCTTGCGGTCCATCCCCGAGTACGCGGCGGCGCTAAAGAGGCTGTACCCTGAGGACCGAGACCCGGTCAGCATCAAGAACTTCGGAAAGGTGATCGGAGCGTTTGAGCGCGGACTCGTAACCCCGAGCCGCTGGGATGACTTCTTAGCGGGTGCACCTGGAGCTCTCACCCCCAAAGAGAAGGCAGGTTTCATGATGTTCCGTCACCTCGACTGCGTCAGCTGCCACGAAGGTCGGCTGATTGGCGGTGGGCACTTCGAGGCGCTAGGACAGGTGCTCCCTTGGCCGAATCAAACGGACAAGGGGCGAAACCCGCCAGGCTCGCAGACCCCGATGTTCAAGGTCGCTAGCTTACGCAACGTGGCCAAGACAGCGCCGTACTTCCACGACGCCTCCGCCGAAGATCTCCCCCAAGCAGTCAGGCTAATGGCTGCTCACCAGCTGGGCCTGCAGGTGACCGATGAACAGGTCGACCTCGTGGTCACCTGGCTAGGCACCTTGACCGGGGACCTACCCTTGCACCACATCTATCAACCAGACCTCCCAGAAAGCACGGCCGCCACACCGAAACCCACCCGCGATGGCCACTAGGGGCAGGCCACACAGCTGAGCGCTGTCTCAGACAAGGGAACCCGCTGGAACTCGTTTCCCAAGCACCCGCTCAATACAAGATCACGACTCGTCCATTGATCTTCGAGGGCAAGTCCGGCTGGAACTCGGCGATACAGACATCCCCGTAGCCATCCCCGTTGATGTCTCGGAGTCCGTAGCCGATGCTGCCCAGCCAGCCTGAGGGTGGACCGGGCAAGTTCGTCATGTCGTATTCTGATTGCCCGACGATGTCTACGCCGAGGTTCACGTCGCCGCTCAACTGATTTAGATAGCTCCCCTTGAGGAGGATCACGCGAGGGAGACCGGCATTGTACGTTCCGGAGCTGAGCACCAGGTCCGGATCGTTATCCGTGAGCAGACCGCCGAAGGGCGTGGCGTAGGAGCCAGGCCGCCCTGAGTAGTTGTTTCCAATCAACACCTGCCCGAAGTTGTCCGCGACGCGCGTATCGACAAGGCGCGTGAAGGGAGTCGGCAGCGAATCGCTGGACAGTGACCGAAAAACATCAACCGATCCCTCTCGCGCGGCACCGCCGCCCGACGCGGGCGCTGTAATGTGGTTCGGGTTGGCCACTGAATAGACGTCCCCTGAGCTAATCGCCATGCCGAAGTTTCCGGTGAACGTCGCCGCGGGCCCGAGGAAAGTATCCTGCGCGTCCGCCGTGGTCAGGCTTGATTGGAGAGCGTCATGTCGGAACGAATGAACAAGGTCGTTGAATGGCATCGCAACCATCAACCCGCTCGCTCCCGCACCGAACAGATCGCGCATACCGATAAGCGGGCGTGCGCCCTGGTTCGTGTTACCGAAGGCATCGCCCGCAGTGCCACCAAAGATTGAATAGCCTCGCGTCGCGTGGGGCAACGTGAACGAGGCGAAGGGCAACGTCACGCTGCCACCAAACACGACGAAAACCGCCCCCTCGAAGGTGGAGCCAGCCCCTGGATCGTACAATGGCGCGGCCAGTGCGAAGTCATCGCTACCGTCCCCGTTGAAGTCTCCCAGGCGAACAGCAGAGGTCATCCCCGCGAATGCCCCGTCAGGCATCGCCAGGCCAATCGTTGCGTCGTGATCATTGCTCGCGGTACTGAGGCTGCTGTTTGCCGGCGCCTCCCAGTCTCGACCATAAAACACATAGGCGCTGCCCTTCGCCCCGGTACCTGAGACGTCGGACCTGGCGATGATCACGAGGTCGTGCGCCTGCGCGACCTGCGCCGCATTGGGGCTTGCGGGCTCGTCGTCATTGATGTCACCCACGACCGCCACTGAGTTCCCAAATTGTACCCCCGGCGGCCCCTGAATGGTGACGATCGGCACCGCGCTGAAGCCGTTGACACGGCCCAGGTAGATATAGACTTTGTCGCCGTGGTTCGAACCCACGACCAGGTCGCTCAGGCCATCTCCGGTTAGGTCGGTTGAGCCGTCGATCGAGAACCCAAACTCAGTTCCAGTTTCAGCATCCGGCTGGGTCAGGATCTGAGGGATCCAGGCGGCCTGCACAGCGGGAGTGACCCCCGCTTGCCCTGAAGTCCCCTGCAGCAGCGGGCCCACATTCTGCCCGGCGTCGATAGCCTGGGCAGCAAAGTAGTACGCGCGCTGGATCTCTAAATCTCTCACCGACAACTGCTGAGAGGCTCCCGGCGCGGCGGGTACGCCAGAGAGCGCTAGCGGCCCCGTGGGCGTCAGGGGATCTGCGTCTGTGAAGGCGGCTTCGAACGCGACCGGGTCGGTGAGCGGCGTCGGAGCGAACGCGATCCGATAACCAGCGACCGTATCAGAGCCGGAGAGTCCGTCGCCCGCTGCGGTCCAGTTCAACACGAAGCGCGTCTCGCGACGGTCCGTCGGTCCGGTGCCCACCTGGGGCACGAAGGTGGTCAACGCGCCCGGGATGATGGTGTCCACCACCAAGTCCAAGGTCGTGCTCGGCGATGCGGCGGTGCCGAGCACCTTCGCCCCAAGCACCACGGAGGTGGACTCCGGGATCCCGCCTACAATATCA
>JBDKJZ010000538.1:0-3949 GCA_039796375.1 Pseudomonadota bacterium | reverse complement strand
GCCATGATGTTCTCCTTCCTTGGAGGGTCTCGCAGTGGCTTTGGCTACTGCAGTGCGAAGACTTCATTGTCTTGCAATTCCAGGGAACGGAGCTCAGGCGCGTGACTTGAGCGGAAATGTAAAAACGTGCCCGCACGACGCGATCGGGGCGCGTCGCGCAGTGACCATCGGTCCTAGCCGATAAGCCCAAACGCCAGCTGCGGCAGCTGGTTTGCCTGAGACAACACCGCGATACCCGCCTGGGTGAGCACCTGGTTCTTAGAGAGTTCCGAGGTCTCGGCGGCCACGTCTACGTCGCGAATTCGAGAGTTTGCAGCCGATAGGTTGAGGCGCATCGTCTGAATGTTGCTTGAGGCGACGTCTAGCCGGTTCATCGCCGCGCCGAATTTCGAGCGTGACGTGGAGACGTTCGTGATCGCGGTATCGATTACCGAGAGGGATGCGAGGGCGCCAGTAGCACCAGCTCCCGAAATGGAGACCGAGTTGATGATGCTATCGAGGTCGACGTTACCGGTCGTGATCGCGATCTGGTCTGAAGCCGTGTTATTGAGACCGACCTGTAGGTTGATCGTCGCTGCCGTCGCGCTCACTAGTTTTTGGCCGTTGAACTCCGCGGAGTCCTGAATACGACTCACCTCACTCTGCAGCTGACCGAACTCAGTCTGCAAGAAGCCGCGGTCGGTCGACGTCAGGTTTCCGTTGGCAGACTGGACCGCGAGCTCGCGCATGCGCCCCAAAATGCCGTGGACTTCGCCGAGCGCGCCTTCCGCCGTCTGCGCCATCGAGATGCCGTCTGAGGCGTTTCGCTCAGCTACCGAGTAAGAGCGGATTTGGGCGCGCATGCTTTCGCTGATCGCCAAACCCGCCGCGTCATCGGCTGCAGTGTTGATTCGATAACCGCTTGAGAGCCGAGCGAAGCTCTGTTGCAGTTTGTCCTGGTTTCCGAGCAGGTTCTTCTGGGCCTGCTGGGACGCTACGTTGGTCTGAATATACAGAGCCATAGATCTCCTTCCGTGGAAATTCACGCCATGCGACGCGTGAGGGCATCATTGCCCTACAATTCTCGGAACGGAGGTCTAGTCACTCCCTTGAGCAGAATCCGCACTCGTCAGGGACGTTCTTTCAGAGCGCCGCGACGGGGAAGGCCACCTAAGGGACCGTTTTGCAGCCAGGGTGTTTGGACCTCAGCCACTCAAACTCACAGTTCACAGGAAGTGAACCTATGTAGGAAAGACGGTCGCGGTGCGGCGGGGAGCCACCACACAGGATCGGGTTGACCGTGCTTCTTCGGGTTTGTTTAGACCAAGCGATCGGGTAATCTTTGGTCTGCTCTGATGTACGGCAGGCGGAGCCACACCTTGAACGTTATCTGAATTAGGAGATGAGGTTCAGGGCCATCTGCGGTAGTTGGTTCGCCTGCGAGAGAATCGCGACGCCGGTTTGCGACAGTACCTGGTTCTTCGCGAGCGCGGCGGTCTCGAGCGCCACGTCCACATCCCGAATTCGAGAGTTCGCAGCCGAGAGATTGAGTCGCATCGTCTGAATGGACGAAGTGCTGATCGTCAGGCGGTTCATTGCCGCGCCGTACTTGGCGCGCTCCGAAGACAACACATTCATTGTAGCGTCTACCAGCGTCAACGCGACGAGGGAGGTGGACGAGGTAGAGCCGGAGAGCGAGTTCGCGCTGTCTATGAGAGAACTCAGTCCGAACCCGCCGAAGGTGACCGCGAGCTGGTCAGCCGCCGTGTTGTTCAGCCCGACCTGGAAGGTCACTGTTTCCGGGTTTAGGTCCAAGAGTAGCTTACCATTGAACCGAGCGGACCCCTGAATACGCTGGATCTCGAGCTTGAGGGCTTGATACTCAACGTCCATGAGTCCCCGGTCCGACTGCGTGTAACTTCCGTTCGCGCCCTGCATCGCGAGCTCGCGCATGCGACCCATGATGCCTTGAATTTCCCCCAGCGCACCTTCCGCTGTCTGCACCATGCTGATGGCGTCGTTGGCGTTGCGCTCTGCAATCGTGTACGAGCGGATTTGGGTCATCATGTTTTCGCTGATCGCGAGCCCTGCGGCATCGTCGCCAGCGCTGTTGATGCGGTAGCCGCTAGACAGTCGATTGAAGCTAGTTTGCAGTGCGGAGTTGGCCCTGAGCACGTTCTTCTGCGCTTCCATGGCAGCAATATTCGTGCGTATCGTTAGCGACATAGAGAATTCCCTTTCAGCTGGTTGTCTGGTGAAGTTTCTTGGCGAGTGCTTTTAGGACGTGTTCGAGTTCGCGAGCAGACTGTTCGATGGTCGCCGCTAGGCGGCCCCCGACCTCAACCGCGCTGCGCGCGGTCGATCGGATATCTGTATCGACGAGGGTGCGTTGGGTGTTCATCAGTGAGTCCACCGGCAGGTGAGACCACGCATCGAGGAACGGCGTGCTGCTAACAGCCCGCTTCAACCCAAGCTCGGCACTGTCGAGAGCACTAAACGCGCGTGAGACGGCCTCAGGGCGGCCGCTGTCTACAGCACGGGTGGCGTGTTCGGCGAGGCGACGAACGCGTCGTGCCATCTTCAGCGTCTGCTGGGTTCGTGTGACTTGGTCCAGTGTCCACCGCTCAATCTGTTGGACACTTTGTGGCCGAGCCGCGAGCTTGGCATCCGCCACAATCTTCTCCACGCTGATAGCAAGCTCAGGAAGCTCATCGAGGACCTGCCGCAGGGTGAGCTCTTCGAATCCGAGGACCCGTGCTCCGCCTTCAGTCGCATTGACTAGGCGGGTTCCAGTTTTTGACTGCTTAAACAGGGCCGACATTCCCTCGAGCCAAGTGTTTATCGCCATGAACGAAGGACCCGACGCGACGGTCCCTTGTCCGCCCCAGGCGGTCACTGGCATTAGGGGTTCTGCGGTGTGCCTTGGACCGTGTTGTGTCCCATGAAGTCTCGTGATCTCCTCGTTCCACGATAACTGCACTTCACCGCTCTCGGCGTTCACCTGCGCAGTCGACGACTCATAGCCAGTACCGCCAGCGTAGGTGCGCCCTTGCGTGAACGCCAGGTCCTGACCAACCAGGACGATGGGTGAGCAGCCCAGCTTCTGCGCCAGAGAGAACGCAGCGGTCGATACACTTCCGCAAACCGAAACCCCCGACACGCCGGTAAGTTCTTCTAGCGGCTGGGAATACTGGGGGATGGCCTCGTAGAGCGGCAGCAGGGGGCCGTTGCCGGTACGCAAGCTGGCCGGGTGCGCCGCTAGACTGAACGCTCGAATGCAGCGATCGATATTGGGAATGGTTTTCAGTCGTTCGCTGATGTCTATGGACTCGATGCAGGTGATGACGTGCGGGACGACCCCGTTATTGCCAAGGGCAATAGCGCCTGAGTTCGCGGCGATCACGATTCCCTTCTTGCCGGCCTCCCGGAGAAGCGCAATATTCTTGTCCAGAGACGGACCGGCGCCAACGATGAACGCAGGGATTCCCTTGTACTTGTTCTCAAGTGCCAAGAAGGGCGGGGCAGTCGATAGAAGCTCTACATTGGACAGAATGTCCTCGATCCATGACCGCGCCCGCTTGCGATAGGTGTTCTTCGTGATGGACACGCGCTCGACGAGGCGAGTGACCATCGCTGGAAGTTCGGCGCACTCAGTGGGAAAGACCTCGGAGTATCCAGGTGTGTTGATGATGATGACATCACGCTGCGTCCCTGCTAGACGCCCCCAGACGATGGCTAAGTCGTGTGAGTTAGTGACGATGTCGACGTCTGCGAGATCTTGAGGCCCTCGCTCTAAGATCGTGCGGAGCAGGCCTACTCGCGGTTCGTAAACGACGATGGGCGAACGCGTCAATGCGCGAAGCGCCTTGGCGGTGTGCCCGACGCCGAGCCCGAACAACACAAACAGCGTCGTCTGCGTGGTGCCGGTAAGTGCTCCCTGCAAGTGTTCGGGAGCACAAGGCTTCCCCAG
>JBDKJZ010000537.1:0-3970 GCA_039796375.1 Pseudomonadota bacterium | reverse complement strand
CGCGCCTCGACGATAGTGGCTCGGTACGAGTCACCACCGACGGAACCCAGCTAGATGTTCAAACCTTTCAAGCCGCGCTGGGCTCGCCCTAGTCAGCGCGCGAAGTTTCTGCGTCGAGTGAACGCAGCAACACCCAGAGCGCCCACAAGTAGTGCCCAACCACTCTGCGCGGAGCTCAGGCTACAGCCCCCCTTGGATGCCTCGGAGGCTGCCGGGATGGTGCTGGGCTTCTCTAGCTCTGGGGCGGGCGCAACCGGAGACGGCCGATCAGAAGGAGCGGGCTTAGCTGGACTGGGGTCTAAACAGCGAGAAAGCTGCGCATGACAGCATGAGAAACGCGCGCGAGCTGCGGCGCGGCGGCGACGTCGCCGATACGAAGTTCGCGATATTGGAAGCGCACGTGAGTGACTGAGCTTAGGGCTGCGCCCCCGCGGTTCACAGCACGTATTAACAGAAGAAAATCTCAGCCGCGAACTGAGTGTCCTGCGCGAGTCCCGTCGCACCTGTGCTACGGGGCCAGTGATGATTCTGATCTACGGCATCAAAGAGAAGTTGAACCCGATCAAGGCTCGTCTCTCAGACAGTCTTCACGCCTGCCTGGTGCAGGTGCTCGGCCTTCCCGACGACAAGCGTGCCCACCGATTCGTGCCGCTTGAGCGTGAAGACTTCCTTTATCCGGGCGGGCGCAGCGACGCGTATACGGTCATCGAAATCAACCTGATTGAAGGCCGAACGAAAGAGACCAAAAAAGCGCTCATTCATCGAATCTTCGAGTCGCTAGAATGGGACGTCGGGTTGGCACCGGTAGATGTGGAGATCACCATTCACGAGCAGCCCGCACACTGCTGGGGTTTTCGTGGCATGACTGGCGACGAAGCTAAACTCAGTTACGCAATCAAACGCTAACAGCTGTGGGGCCCGAAGCGGGTTGCACCGGCGCGCCGCGGGGACGCAACCCAGCGAACGCGCGCTCAGACAGCTCAAAGCGTTCCTTGTCAGTCCGCAGAGCCTCCGCCGGCTGCTGCGGACGCTCGACGAGCCCACTCACGCTCCCCAAAGAGCTCCACGCCGGACTCCGCCGTATTTCACCGGCCAGCCTCGCAGGCATCAAAAGCACGATTCAGGCTCGCAGCCGCAAGGCGTGCTCTTTGACGAGCCTTCCTGAGACGAGTGGTCGCCCCTCGCCTGAGCGCCTGAGCGGCTCGGGTCACGGCGGAGCTGCGACCGTTTTCAGCCAGGAGCAGCGGAACGTCGCTCCTGCGCCGCTCGCCCCCCCGCTCGCCGGAGGGTCGCCGTTCTGAGTACATCAACGGCGGAGATTGTGCAGTGGCTAGATGTGATGCTGGGGTTCACGCGCAGCTCTCCCGTGCTCTCCCGTGCTTCCTAACAACAGGGGGGCGCTTGTATGCCTTAAGCGCCACGATACAACATGGCCTGGTCCGCCCGCGGCGCGGTAACGACGAACGAAAGCGGCGCCGGTCCCTAGTCCCCAGAGACCGGTAACAGCTCGGAATAGTACCGGTTTCGCTGAAGACGAGTCCGCAAGGGCAGCTTTTGCGGAATGAACTCCCGCGTGGGTTGTTCGCGTCACGTTGCGCGTGCATGCTACCGGAAGTCATGAACCTGACGATCGACCTCGAACAAGAAACTGATGGACGCTGGATCGCCGAGGTCCCAGAGCTACCGGGCGTTCTGGCCTACGGCGCGACTGCAAGTGCTGCCGCTCGGGCAGCGCAGGCTCTGGCATTTCGAACAATTGCTGATCAGATTGAGGCTGGCGAGCTGGGCGACACTTCAGTCACTAGCGTTTCGTTCGCGGCTTGAGTTGACTTCATGCCCGAATGGGGTGCCGCAAGGCCAGTGCCGTTCTGGCCGCGCTCATCCGTATCGGGTGGCGGCTACCGCCAGCGTGGCTCTCACCGCGTGCTCGTGCGAGTTGGCTTCTCCAACCTCGTCTTCGCCTTTCACGATGGCGAAGAGATTGGCCCTCGAATGCTCGCGCGCATCGCCAAACATTCCGGACTTAAGCCAACAGATCTATGACGAAGGCTGGCCAACTCAGGTTTGCAGCTGGCACTGGGATTTACGGTAGTCATCCCGAGGGGTTTCGAACAGCAAAGGGCAACGTCCTTACCGGACTAGCTTGCAGGGGCGCTGTTGGTTAGATAGAAGTTGGGCGATCCAAGAACTGTGAACCCGGGTATTCGGTCGAGCCTGCACCAGCTACCCCACCCCCATATAGGCACAGCTGCGAGCCCAAACCCTCGCCGCGCGCGTTCTCTTCGCCCGTCCTCACTGTGGAAGACTGAGGGGGATGTCGGGCAGCCAGGAGTGAATCGTGTCGATTCGTGACGATGCGCGGTGACGATATCGAGCCGGGTGGCCTTGCACTAATGTAGGTCTGATAGCAACCACCTCGGCTAACCCTCCCGCGCCGGAGCTTAGATAAAGCAAACGTCCGCATCCTCGGTAAGCCGCCAGAAAGTAACGTCCCAACTGCGAATCTTTAAGCGGCCCCAATTCCGCATATTTTGCCGCGCTGAGCATCGCAATGGGTTCACCCTTGGCGGCGACCTCGCCGGACATTGACCTTGACCCCGTGGCCTCAGCTGTCCCAGCAGAAGTCCAGCAAGATGCCGAATTCGTCTTCGATGAGAACGTAGTACGTGCTCAGGCCTGCTGCTGGGTGCAGGGTGTTGCCCGAGGTGTCGTACGGGTCTAGCCGGAAGAGCAGAGCCCGCGTGGAGAAAACGCTGGCGAGCGTTTCGATCAGCAATCCGCGGAGCGCGCGGAGCTCCGTTGCTGCGGCGGTATTCGGCGCGAAGTCATCGAGGGGAACGTGCAGTAGCTCGATCGGGAATCGGTCGCGAGCTTCGAGCCTGAGCCTGGCATCTGGATGGCGATGGTATCCCCAGGTGGTGATGGTGGCGAAGAGACCCTCGGACAACCAGTCCAGGTTCGCGCTGGGAGCCGCCGCTGACGGCGCCGGCGTCAGGGTGAAGCCATCGACCCCGTGCACGGCTTTGAGTAGGCTTTCGCTCGTTAGCTCGTAGCACCAATCGAACAGGGCGCGGAGCTCGGCAACGAGCGTCGCCTGCGAGCTCGTCAGCAAAGCGTGGGGAGGCATCGGCTCGCGACCATGGTTCTTTGAAGGTTCCCTATCTTTAGCGGAGATAGCGGCGGCGCGGAGTGGAGTTGCCCCGAGACCGCGTTGTCCCAGCAGTCGGCCTTACGACTCATGCTCGGCAGCGCGCCGAGTTGCTTGAGTGCCGCGCTGGTCAACGCGCCGATTGTCGGCGTCGAGTGAACGCAGCAACACCAAGAGCGCCCACAAGTAGTGCCCAACCACGACCACCCTGCGCTGAGCTCAGGCTACAGCCCCCCTTGGATGCCGCGGAGGCAGGCGGGACAGTGCCGGGCTTCTCTAACTCCGGGGCGGGCTCAACGGGAGACGGCCGATCAGAAGGAGCGGGCTTAACCGGACCGGGGTCTGCCGGAGCGGGCTCTGCCGCCGCAGACGTTGCAGCCGCTGCCGTGGGTTCCTGGCTCACGCACTTCGCGCACGCGTACGTGATGGGACCCTTCCGACTAGCGCGCGTGCACGTTGTTTTTTCGCAAACACCTGATGTCGTTGAGCCGTCTGCTCTACGCGCGCTGTCGCAAGCTTTGCCAACTTGGTCTTCTGCACACTGGTCAGGCGGGGGGACGTCGGCCAGCGCGGGGACAGTGAACAGCGACAGAGCCGCAAATGACAGCGTGAGCAACAGGTACGGAGCAGTGCTTAACTTCATGGTTATGTTCCCTCGAGTAGCCAGCGCGCGAGGCGCGCGATCGCGGACGACTATAGCGGGTTCCAACATGTGAGGGCTGAACTAAAAGCTGGCCCAGATGCGAGCGTGCCTACACGCCACCGTGCCCCGGTCCCGAGCGAATCTTAGCGAAGTCTGGTCAAACGTTAAAAGCGGGCTGA
>JBDKJZ010000536.1:0-3973 GCA_039796375.1 Pseudomonadota bacterium | reverse complement strand
AAGCTAATTATTGAGGACAACGCGATCCAACTGCTGGAGCCGATTCAGTTCGAGTTCGACAAGGCGAATATCCTACCGGTGAGTTTTCCGATCATCGACGAGGTCGTTGCCCTCATGAGGGAGCGACCCACACTCCGGCTGGGCATCTACGGGCACACCGACAACCAAGGCGCCGCCTGGTACAACAAGGCGCTGAGCACCAAGCGTGCGGCGGCGGTCGTAGGGTACATCGTCAGCAAGGGTATCGCCGCCGATCGCCTGGAATCGGATGGGTTCGGCCTAGAGAAACCCGTCGCGGAAAACTCCACGGAGGTGGGTCGCGCAAAGAACCGTCGCGTCGAGTTCAAGATCCTCGATCAGTGAGCACCACGGCCGAAATCTGACCCCGGAAAACATGCGTCCTTCCGGGGTATGCGGCTACGCGCGCAGCCTTGCGCGCCGCAGCAGAGCGAGATTGACTCATTGGCCGAACGACCCCTGCTCCGCAGACCCTCACCCCGCTCGGCAACACTTGCACGCCCCTGACCTCCGTGGTACCGGTCGCGCGCTATGCGTGACAATATCCGCCTGGTGTCCTCGGCAGGCACTGGTTTCATCTACTACACCACCAAGAACAAGCGGACTCAGCAGGGGAAGCTTGAACTCAAGAAGTACGACCCCGTCGTGCGACAACATGTGGTGTTCAAAGAAGCCAAAATGCCTCCGCACAGCAAATAAGCTGCCGGCACCCATCCCTTCCGCTGGGAATGACCTACGCAAAGTTCCGCCGCAGTCTCTCCCGAAATTATCCCCCTTCCGCATCCCGATGCGGTTTTCGATACACCCGTAAGAGGGCCCTATGAAACGCACCTATCAGCCCCATAATCTAAGCCGGCTTCGTACGCACGGTTTCCGCAAGCGCAACTCCACCAAGGGCGGGCGCAATATTCTGAAGAACCGCCGAGCACGTGGACGTTGGCGTCTGAGCGTGAGCGCAGGTAACAAGAAGTAGTCGAATCTAGCGAGGCCTAGTGAGCAAATCCCAGGGGACTCCCGGGGCGTCGCGGCAGCATCACAATCCGCTTCCGCGGCGAGACTACGTACCCACCGGGCAGTTCCCCAAGTCTCAACGCTTGAGAAAGCGGGCTGAGTTTCAGCGGGTACAAAACGAGGGGCGCGTGGTCAAAACCGCGCACCTCGTGGTCGTGCTGGACGCGGCTAGTTCAGGCGATTGCTCCGCGCGCTTGGGCATCACAGCCTCCCGAAAGGTCGGCAATGCGGTCCTTCGGAACCGCGCAAAGCGCGTCGTTCGTTCGGCGTTTAGGGCGACTCGAGAACTATGGCCGCCAGGAATCGATGTCGTGATCATTGTGCGCAGGTTTGAATCCGAGATGACTACCCCTGAACTCGCTCGTGAGCTGGTGGCGGTGCGGGACCACATTGGTAGGCGCGCGCGCCAGTGCCAGGCTGAAACCAGTCCACGCGAGCCCACATGTTAACGCGAGCGCTACTAGCGATGATCGCGCTCTATCAGCGATGGGTGTCACCCCTCCTCGGGGACTGTTGCCGCTTCGAGCCCTCTTGCTCCCGCTACGCCTCGCTGTGCATCCGCCACTACGGCCCGCTTGGCGGAGCCCGGCTCGCGCTGCTGCGGCTGCTGCGCTGCAACCCGTTCTTTTCGGGCGGTGTCGATTTGCCCCCTCTGCCGCCAGGGGCCCCGCTGACGGACGTCGAAGTTGATTGGACGCGCATTGCGCGCCAGGTCGCTGCCTGTTGCGAGCTGCATGCTGCATACGCAAGGCCCGTGCGAAGTCCCGTTGAGCGGAGGTCACTGTGAACGGTGGTTCGATCCTTCGGTTCTTGCTGATTTCGATCAGCGGCGTCCTCATCTACATGTGGATGAGCCACCCGGATGCGAAGACCGCGACGCAGCCCATCCAAGACCCCAAGCGAAGCACTCCTGAAGTGCGCGCTGCCTATGAGTTCTGCGAAATCAAGACGGGCGAGTTTCAGGCCAAGCTGAGCTCGCGCGGGGCGGTGCTCAAGCACTTCCGATTGGTCAGTCCCAAGTACACTCGAAGCGGTGAGTCACTGGATATCTCCACCACGCCGCAGCCAGGCGCGGCGCCCGGAACGCCAGAAGAGAACGATCCAAGTACCGCAGGCGACCATGAGTTTCGGCAGCAACTGTTCGTACAGTTCCGTAACCTCACGGTCCCGGACGCCAATCCCGACGCCGACTGGGGCATCCCTCACGACTCCGTCGACTGGCAGCTTAAGGGCTCCGATGGGACAAGCTGTCAATTCGCGTACACCGGGGACCAGGTCGAGCTCACGAAAGTCATCGCCGCAACTGGTCGCCCCTACGAGCTGAGCGTCAAGACCACGATCAAGAACACCTCCAACGCTCCCAAGGTGCACGCTGCTGCTATAGACACCGTAGCTTGGTGGCTGAACAGCGAGGTGGAGGGCAAGCTCTTTCAGGTCAGCCCGTACATCACTCACGTCGAGTGTATTCTTAAGGACGGCGCCGCAATCAGAAAGTTACCGACCGACTTCGAGCCGGATGATTTCGCGGAGCCGGAGTTTCAAGCGGCTGGGAAGCACGGTTGGTACACCGCGCCTGGGCAGGTCGAGTTCGCCTCCGTCTCGAATGCCTACTTCACTCACGCGCTCGTCCCGATGGATGACAAGGCTCCACTCTGTCAGCTCCAGATTCGGCAGCAACAAGCCAAGGACGGTAACGGGGGTGCCTTTTACCGCGCCCGTCTGGCCTACACTCCCACGACGCTCGCCGCAGGCGAAGCGGCCACGTACGACGTTCTAACTTACGTCGGTCCGAAGGAGCGGACGGTCCTGGACGCTGCTGCCGGCGGGAGCCATAACTTGCTCGAGCTCATCGATCTCGGGTTCTTCTCCTCGATCGCCAAGGTCCTCGTCTCCTTCCTGATCCACGTTCACAGCATTCTGCCGAATTGGGGCATAGCCATCATCACCCTGACGATTTGCGCTCGGGTGTTGCTGTTCCCGCTCGCGTTGCCGGGGATCCGGACGATGCTGAAAATGCGGGAACTGCGTCCAGAAATGGACAAGGTGGCCGAGAAGTACAAGGACGACATGCAGGGGCGTGGGCAAGCTCAGATGCAGCTCATGAGCAAGCATGGCATTGGCCCGATGGATCAGCTGAAGGGCTGCCTGCCTCAGGTCGCAACCATGCCGGTGTGGTTCGCGTTGTACACGACGCTTCAGACGGCGGTGGAGCTGTACAACATACCGTTCCTCTGGTTCCCCGATCTCTCGGAACCGGATCCGTTCTTCGTCCTTCCGTTCATTATCGGAGGCACGTATTACGTTCAGCAAAAAATTATGCCCATGACGGGCGACCCGGCTCAACGAAAGATGATGCTGTATTTCATGCCCGCCATGTTTACGGTTTTCATGATCATGCTGCCGTCCGGGTTGGGTGTCTACATGTTCACCAACAGCGTGCTTGCCATCGTGCAGCAGCAGGTGGTGGAGTGGCACGCTGGAAAGTCGAGCAAGGGGACCGTGACCGTGTCAGTAGCTGACAGCGATCCGACATCAGACCAACCAAAGAAGCGTCGGAAACGGCGTGCCTAAAGCTTCCGACAAGCGACCCGAGATGGGTCGGAAAGGCTTTACGATGAGTGAGTCGACAGAGACAGAAGAGAAAGTCAAGACCTCAGCCCAGACCAGCAGCAAAGCTGCTGAATCGTCTGAGCAGGACTTTACCGATGATGACGAGTTCGATGACGACGCGGACGACGACGATGACAGCGACGAAGCTGACGACAGAGTCGGGGCTGATGGCTCGGAGTCCGATGGCAGTTCGACCAAACGCGGGGCCAGCAGCAAGCGCCGGAGCGAGGATTACGCACCGCAAGACGAGCAAGCTCGCAAGGTCTTCGATTTTCTGACCGAGGTTGTCGGTCACATGAACGTGAACTGTAAGGTTCACATTCGCCGTCCTGCC
>JBDKJZ010000535.1:0-3989 GCA_039796375.1 Pseudomonadota bacterium | reverse complement strand
ACCCCGCCTTCCTCAGCTCGATTCAGAACGTCGCAAACCTGGTCGGGGTCGAACTCAGCGCTTGGACACCTATGGAGGAAGTCCCGGAAGAATTCTATGCGCGGGTACCCATGCAGCTGGAGCTGAGCGGACGGTTCCACCAGCTGGCCAAGTTCTTCTACAACGTGGGGCAACTTGAGCGCATCATCAACTTGGAGAACATCTCAATCACGACACCGACCCTGGTGGATGAAGAGATCCGCCTCAAGACGAAGGTGCTCGCCACCGCGTTTCACGCCTTGGACGATGCTGCGGAGGACCCGGAAACGGCCACGCGGAAGCGTAGGGACAGAAGATAATGCCGAGCCTTTATTCTCTTGGGCCTAGCGCCCTCCGGTTGCTGGTCTTCATCGCCTGCGTCGGGTGCGAAGACGAAGTCGTTCAGAACATCCCCCCGGTCGGCCCCAGCGCGAAGCCTACGGGAGCCGCCAAAGCAGCCAAGGCGACGACCGCGGCCGCCGGTGGCGCGTCTGCCGATGAGGAACAGGCGCCGACCGCACCGCCGAAGGTCGAGTACCAGGAGGAGGACTTCTCTGAGACTGAGCGCAGCCGCGATCCGTTTCGCTCGTTCGCGGACCTATTTGCGGCGCAGTCAAGCAAGGCTGTGCACAGCCAGCGGACCGTCTTGCTCGAGGGGTTCCCCGTGGACTCTCTCAAGCTGATCGGCATTGTCAGTCGAATCGAGCCCGCCAAAGCGATGCTCCTGGATCCGACGGGACAGGGTCACGTTGTGCATAGAAACGACTATATTGGGAAGGCGGAGCGGGTTCAGGTCGGGACGACCAACGCGGAATACGAGATCAATTGGCGGGTAGACCGGATCCGTGAGTCGGACGTCGTGCTCATTCGCGAGGATCCCACCAATCCCGACATCCCGAGCGCCACCCGCGTGATCGCGCTCAGGCCCGAAGACGAGAAGTCCCGTTAATTTGCTCTCTTCGTCGAGGTATTGGTAACCTCCCGAGGCTGCACTGCAAACCCGTGAGTACCGCGCAAAGTGGTTTTGGGAGCGACATATTTCATGAGCTGGTTACTTAGGCCCGATCCCTGGCGAATCTCAGGACTCCTTCTCTGCGCTGCGCTGTCTATTGAAAGTGCTGAGTCCAGTGCAGCGAGCGAACCGAGGTTCGCCACCGCTGCGAGTCTTGTGGCGCTGCCCGCACCCGGCGCCGCAGAGTTGACTATCGAGTTCACAGAGCCGCCGACCTTCACGGCTCGTAGCGAGAAGGATAGGACTCGCTTGATTATCGATGTCCCGGGCAGTTCTGTTCGCGGCGCTCCGCCCGCACTGGTTGAGGGTCAGGGCATCATCAGCGGCGTCATGATTCAGGCATTCTCGGCCCCAGGAAGGAAAGGCGCGAAGGATCCGGGGGCGATGACGACGCGAATCATCGTGACACTCTCTGAGACTCCTGAGCACAGCATCTTCGTCCGGGGAGACCAGCTCGTCGTGCGCGCGGCGCCGAAAGGCGCGTTGGCCGCTGCGATGACACCCCCGGCGCTGAAGGCGGCGTCCAGCGGACCGGTCGTAGCAAACGCTTCTCTCCGGGTTCAGGACGTGCGCTTCACTCGGCACGGTCAGGAGGAGCGGATAGAAGTGGAGCTCGACGGTCAGGTCGTTTCTAAAATCCGCCGCACCAGCGACGGGACCAGTCGTCTTGAGCTCACTGCGACCAAGCTACCTGAGCTGCTCCAGAGGGCCCTAGACGTGCGCGCGTTTGGTGGTGAGGTCGGCCTCGTTTCCAGCTTTCAGGACGGACAGCGTGCGATTCTCGAGGTCGAACACGCTGCGCGCATGCAATCTCGACTCACGCGCCAGGGGACGACCCTGGTTTGGTCTTTCTTTCCTGGTGAAATCCCCTCTAGCATCACCGGACTTGCCGCCGATGGTCGTGCCGCCCGCAAGACCAAGACCATTTTCGTTGAAGACGACGCAGCTGCCGGCTCTCCAGAGATTCTGACCTCTGCCGGGCAGCTGGTGACGGCGCCGACGCCAGAGGGTCAGACGACTGTCTCGGAGTCTAGCCCTGAGCAGGCAGCGGGCTTTCTGCCTCCGTTGGCGGCGCAAGCTCGGGGCCGATATGATGGGCGACGGATCGACATCGACCTCAAAGACGCTGACGTTCACAACGTCTTGCGCCTCCTCGCCGATACAGGCCGTGTAAACATTATCACAGCCGACAACGTCTCCGGGTCGGTGACTATTCGGATGCGCAACGTTCCGTGGGACCAAGCGCTTGACGTTGTGCTTCAGGCCAAGAATCTCGGAATGGAGCGTCGCGGCAACATCATCCGCGTTGCCCCGCTCGCTGATCTCGAAAAAGAGCGGGAGATGGCGATCGCTCGTGCGAAGCAGGAGCTGCAGTTGGCTCCACTTGAGACGCGCTTGATCCCGGTCAGTTATGCGCAGGCCGCGGACATTCAGGCTCGCGCTAAGGACCTCCTCTCGGGGCGGGGCTCGATCGCCGTCGATGAGCGCACCAATGTGATGATCATCCGCGACGTCGCTGGCAACCTCGACCAAATCGAGGAGCTCACGCGCTCGCTTGATACCCAGACGCCTCAAGTCCTGATCGAAGCGCGCATCGTCGAAGCGACGAGCCGCTACCTGCGGGACGTTGGCGTGCAGTGGGGCGGAGACGCCAGCTTCAGCGCATCTACGGGGAACCCCACGGGCCTCGCGTTTCCCAATTCGATCGGTCTTGCAGGTGGAGCGAGCGATCAAGATACCCCGACCGCGGGTCTCTCGCCTTTCCAAAACCAAGTGCAGAACCCGAACTTCGCGGTCAACCTCCCGGCGGCTGTTGGTACCGGATCGGGCGGTGCTCTCGGGCTGACCTTTGGCTCCGTGGACAGCAACTTCAATCTAGCGCTGCGCCTTTCGGCTGCTGAAACCAGCGGCATGCTGCGCATCCTGTCCAGCCCGCGGGTGCTCACCTTGGACAACAAGCAAGCTCGCATCAGCCAGGGTACGCTCATTCCGTTTAGTCAGGTGAGCGCTCAAGGGGTCCAGACGACGTTCCAAGAGGCCAAACTTCAGCTCCTGGTTGAACCACACGTGACCGCTGATGGCAGCGTCAGCATGCACGTCAAGATTAACCGGGACGAGCCCGACTTCAACCAGACGTCTCCACGTGGCGATCCCACGATCTTGAAGCGCGAGGCGGAGACCGAGTTACTCGTGATGGACGGCCACACCGCGGTGATCGGCGGGATCTTTACACGCAACACCGGCCGCAATGTCGACCAGGTCCCGTTCTTCGGGGACATCCCCCTGCTCGGGCTGTTGTTTCAGAAACGCAGCGCCAGCGACTCGCGGGGTGAGCTCGTCATCTTCTTGACGCCTCGCATCGTGAATCGAGCAGAAGCGCTCGGGCGCTGAGCCCACCGAGGCGAGCTCGGGGGGTGGTGGACCAGCTTGGGGCAATTCCCCCGGGCTGGCTCAAGTTTTGCTGCACGGTGGCCGTCTATCTCATGGACCCCAAGGCGTGACGATGCAGTACAGCGAACGAGTGCTCTTCGTGGACGACGACCCACTGAGTCGTCGAGCCTTCGCGCGTGCGATGCGGCAGTGCGGGTTCATCATCGACGTCGCTGAAAACGGCGAAGAAGCCTTGGACCTGGCTAGGCACTATCCCTACGCCGTGCTCGCTGCGGACTGGCACATGCCAGACTTGGACGGCCTCAGGCTGGTTGAGCGGGTGCGCTCCGGAGACAGCGATCCGGTGTGTGTGTTGGTCACGGGAGCCGGGGACGACGAGGTCGGGACTCTCGACCTTGATGGGGTAGGGGTCTCTGCGGTGATTCGAAAGCCCTGGGAATCGCAGGCCGTGGCAGAGGTTCTGCAGCGGTCTTTGAACACCTATCACACGCGGCGCCGACTTGCCGATCCATCCTCCGCGGAGAGGCGACTGCAGGGGTTTCCAGTCTTGCTCGTCGAGCCTCAGGCC
>JBDKJZ010000534.1:0-3989 GCA_039796375.1 Pseudomonadota bacterium | reverse complement strand
CTCAGGGAACTCGGTTGAGCCCTCGCTAAACACGATAGAGCCAAGTCGTGCTCTCACTTCATCAGCCGCCGCGCGCGCCGCGCTCTCGGCTTCGCCTGCGCTGGGGCGAATCGCGATGGGCTTCACTTCGATGGTGGGGAACTTTGCCCGATAAGCAAGGGTGACCCCGAACGCCTCTTCCACACCCTTCAGCTGGTCATTCACCTGCGATTCGGGAGCACCGAACGTGCGGATACGAACTTGATGAATGTGCCGTGACTTGTCGGCGTTCCGCGCGCGTTCCGCGATGTGATCCCCGAACATCCCCGTCATTTCTCGCGGTACACCGGGCAGAAAGAACGCCGCACACTGACCCGTGCGCACTAGGAAGCCCGGCGCTGTCCCATAGGCATTGGGGAGGACTTCGGCTTCAGCGGGGAAGTCGGCCTGCTTGCAGCTGCTGTCCGTCACTGCGCGACCGGCTCTCTTTAGCCGCTCAACGATCACACGGAGGCACTCGGCGTCCCGAACCAAGGGAACGCCCAGCTGCTGTGAAATCGCCAAAGCGGTGATGTCATCGGTGGTTGGACCGAGGCCGCCCGTACTGACGACGAAGTCGCACTCCGCGGTCAGGCGCGCAAACGCCTGACCAATGTCCGCCAAGTCGTCGGAAACTGTTTCGCAGCGCACGACCGAGATGCCGCAGTCAGTGAACTGTTGACACAGCCAGGTCGTGTTGGTGTTGTGGATCTCGCCCCGAGTGAGCTCAGTGCCGATCGAAAGAATTCCAGCCTTCATGGTCGCGGAGACTACTTCAGGTTGGGCGGACGCGCGAGTCCCGCCGCTTAGGACCTCTTGGCCGAGAACGTTAAGGGT
Source organism: Pseudomonadota bacterium (assembly GCA_039796375.1). Taxonomy (GTDB): domain Bacteria; phylum Myxococcota_A; class Polyangia; order Polyangiales; family Polyangiaceae; genus SZUA-265. The sequence continues at coordinate 3,134 of JBDKJZ010000534.1, read as the reverse complement.
GTAGTCGCGAGCCTAAAGGCTGAGCCAATGGGCGCAGACTTGGCCCCAGTCCAAGATTCATTCCACACTGGCGCGTGATGCCTCCCGTGGTTTCTTCGCTGGCCCTGCTGTTTGTCGCCAACATCTTCATGACCTTCGCCTGGTACGGTCACTTGAGCGCGCTGAAGGGTCGAGCGCTGTGGTTGGTTGTGCTCGTCAGCTGGGGGATCGCGTTCTTTGAGTACTGTTTTCAGGTCCCCGCCAACCGTATCGGCTACGAAGTGTTGTCGCTAGGACAACTGAAGGTGTCGCAAGAAGTTATCACCATGGTCGTGTTCATGGGTTTCTCCACCCTGTACATGAAGAAGCCGTTTTCGATGGACCTTGTGTATGCGACCGCGTGTTTGTGTCTGGCTGCGTACTTCATGTTTCGCGGCGGCGCGGGGTGATGCCATCCCATCGACTGCGTGACCCGCTTGGTCGCTTGTTTTTGGGTCGAGACGCGGGGCATCGCGACGCCGCGCGTCTCGACCCTAAACCCGGGTGGTTACTTCACGTCGAACGCGCAGCGAACGCCGGTTGCGTCGTTGGGCTCGATGTTGAGGCGGGACGACCAAGTCTTTAACTCACCGGCCAGCTGCGCGCGAAACGAACCGCCATACGCTGCGTAGCTGTCGCCCAGGCGTGTCCATTCGGCGACGTTGCCGGCCATGTCGAGTAACCCATTCGGCGCGGCGCCGGCTGGGCGCGTGCCGACGAGCTCGGGCCCGACAGCGCCGCTTGTGCAGGGCCCGTCGACTAAGCCATAGACGACTCGGCGGCAAACGAGACCCGCTTGACCCCACGGGTAGCGTCGCCGTTCAGCACCTGAAGCAGCTAGGAGCCACTCGTCGCTAGTCGGCAAGCGCCCCCCGAGCGTTTGGCAATACTGTTCGGCTTCCGCGGGTGAGATGCCCGTCACTGGTAAAAAAGACTCCTTCGAGTCGAGGGGGCGGCAGCGTCCGGCTTTTTCGCAGAGGTCCCAAGCGGCGTGGGTCACCTCGCTTCGTTGAATTTCGAAAGCGGCGATCGCAGCGCTGCGCGCGCTCAGGTGTCCCTCGGACTCCCAGTCGTCCGGAGCTACATCAATGCGTCCGCCCGAGATTCGCACTGCTGCAGTCGCGTGAAGTCCGCACTCGCCGTTGATCAGGGTTTGGGTCTCAGCGCAGCTTGTCGCGCGGCCAACGCAGCTTCCGGCCTCAAGCTGCTGACCGAGCGGGCAGCAGCGGGGTCCTTGCCGGGCGAGCCCCGGCGGGCAAAGCGTAACCCCGCGACGCATGACGAGCCCCACGTAGGCTGTCACGCCAAGCGCGAGCAACGCGATCAACAGGAAGCGAGAACCCGGTGGCCACCGAACCGAGCGCCGCCCCACTTTAGCGTTTGCCGTGGGAGTCGGCCCTGACACTAAACTCAAGTTCGCCTAGCTGCTCGATGCTGACCACGACCCGATCGCCGTGCTTCAAGGGTCCGACGCCATCTGGGGTACCAGTAGCGATCACGTCGCCAGGCTCGAGCGTCATGACTTGGGTGATATGGACGATGAGCTCGGCGATGCTAAAGACCATATCCCGAGTGCTCCCGTCTTGCCTGAGTTCACCGTTGACGCGGAGTCGGATCGCGAGGGCGCGGGGGTCAATATCCTGAGTGATGAATGGCCCGATGGGGCAGAACGTGTCGAAGCCCTTGGCCCGCGTCCACTGTCCGTCGTTTTGCTGGAGGTCTCGGGCGGTCACATCGCACACGATCGTGTAGCCAAACACGCAGTCCATCGCGTCTTTGAGGCTGACCTTGTGGGCCCGGGTGCCAATCACGACGCCCAGCTCGGCTTCGTAGTCCACCCGCTCCGATATCGCGGGCAACACGACCGTCTTGCCTGTTGCGATGATTGACGAGGGGGGTTTGAGAAACATCAGCGGTTGAGCCGGCGGGGCGCCGCCCATTTCGGCGGCGTGAGCCCGGTAGTTCTTCCCGATGCCCACGATCTTCGTCGGCACGACCGGGCTCAGCAGCTCGACTTCGCTCAGCTTTAGGATCTCGCCCGTCGGGGTGACCCCATCGGCAAGCACATGGGCCTCACCGTCCAGGATTTCCACATACTTGGGGGCGGCTTGACCCGCGATTCGACCGAACTGCCTCATGCGCCCACCCATACTAAGAAATACCAGAAAAATCACTTGGTGGGAGCGGGCCTTCGGCTAAGTTCCGCCCGACCGCGCGTCGAGTTTGCGCCGGGCGTTTGCCCGACAGGGCCATCCATGAGCGACGAAAAGCCGAGCACTATTCCACCTGACGGTCCCCCTGACTCGGGTCCCGCGCTGACCAGCGTGCCCAGCGTGAGGTTCCCACGTGACCCGCGTGTACCTGACCTCGGTCAGGGCCGCGCGCCAAGCCAGGCGCCACCTGGTCGGCACACAGCCGTGAGCAGCGCCGGCCTGCTGGAGACCGACGGCCCTCCGAGCAGCTACGCACCGGACTCGGTGATTCTGACGCCGCTGAGCGTGCTGGCGGGATTGGTCAAGACCCTGCGCCCTCACCAATGGGTAAAGAATGTGTTCGTCTTGGCCCCCGTGGCGTTTGGCAAAGAGATCTTTCATCAAGATTTCTTACTTCGGGCGTTCGGGGCGTTTGGGGTGTTCTGCGTTCTCGCCGGCGCGGTCTACACCATGAACGACCTGGTCGATCAGGCTGCCGATCGTGAGCATCCCGTAAAACGTTTTAGGCCGATTGCTTCTGGGCGAGTTCCCCGGCCCGTCGCGATCGTCGCGATCCTTCTCTTGGTTCTGCTCGGGCTCGGAGGGGCTTCGCTTGGCCCGACCGAGTTCCTGCTGGTCACGGCCAGCTACTTCTTGATCAACATTGGCTACTCGTTTGGGCTGAAGAACGTCGCTTACGTCGACGTCGCCATCATCTCGGTCGGCTTTGTGTTGCGGGTCCTGGCCGGCGGTTATGCGACCTCGACGCCCGTTTCGGTCTACATTGTTGCGTGCACTGCTGTGCTAGCGCTGTTCCTCGGCTTCGGAAAACGGCGGCATGAACTGGCGACCGCGGAGGAGCGCAAGCGGCTCGGCAAGAAGCAGCGCGCCGTGTTGGAGAACTACTCACGCCGTGGCCTCGAC
>JBDKJZ010000533.1:0-3994 GCA_039796375.1 Pseudomonadota bacterium | reverse complement strand
TCAGGCTTCGACCTACAAATGGACGGCCCGAACCACCACTTGCACAAGCCAGTGTACATCGGCGAAATCCAAGAGAACGGTCAGTTCAACGTCGTTTGGAAGACCGAAGGACCCTTACGCGCAGAGCCCTGGAGCAAATACGTTCCCGACAGCAAGAACAAGGTGGCGGACTGGACGTATCCTTGGGTTTGCGGCAATTGCACCGAGGCCAAGCATAAGTCCAAGTTCTAAGGTTCGCCGCAAGGGCAGAGCCATTACAGGATAGTAACTAGACCTGTGGCCCCCAGTTCGCTACGCGCCGTTGCGCAGCGCTGGGGACCGCGGGCGTTCCGGCACAGAAGCGGGGCGGAGTGCTGGCCAGGTGCTGTGACCGCTGCTGGCTCGTCGGGTCCGGCAAACGCGGCAATCGTCATAGGTGGTTCATGTCACGCGCATCTCGAAATGTTCACGCACTACTGCTCATGATTTGCGCCCTTGTGGTGCTCCTGAAGTCAGCCTACGCGACGCCATTTGACGAAGCGGTACGAAAACTCGGGGACGCGGACCGCACCCAAGTCGCGCAGGGGATCCTAGACGTCGTCGCAACGGGCCATGAACGGGGACTCCCAGTTCTGCAGGCGCTCTCGGACAAGAAGCTCAAAGTCGATGAAGCCGGAGACGTGTTCCTCGACCTTCCCGGGGGCATCGTCGCTGCCAGCAGTGGCGCTCCAGGAAAGCCGCAGGGCAAGCTCACCGCGCCACTGACGAACAACGCCGTTAGGCGCGTGCTCAGCCCGGCGCTTGCGCAGCTCAGCCTAGGAACGGGCGACGTTGAGGTGCGGCTTGCCGCAGCTCAAGACCTCGCTCGCCGCCCGAACGAGGAAGCGGCGCCCGCCATGAGGATGGCGAGTGAAAAAGAGACGGTTCCCGAAGTCAAAGCAGCGCTTCTGCTTGCGCTCGCGAAGCTTGACCTCGCCTCCGGTGACCGGGAGCGGCGACTTGCGGCCATCAACGCGATGGCTTCTACGCGAGACATCAGCCTGAGGGGCGAGTTTGAGAGTATCCTCGCGAACGATGACAAGGGAGAATTCGTCGAGAAGGACGAAGTCGTTCGGGACGCCGCAAGCAGTGCGCTCGCAAAAATTGAGAGCCGCTTGGCGACGATTAGCACTGTGGGAAATTTCTTCTACGGCCTGAGCTTGGGGAGCGTGCTCCTCTTGGCTGCGCTTGGCTTGGCTATCACCTTCGGCCTGATGCGGGTGATTAACATGGCGCACGGCGAGATGCTGATGATCGGCGCATACGCAACCTATGTCGTCCAGAACTTGTTCAAAGCGTACCTACCAGGCAGCCTCGACGCCTACCTGCTCGCGGCAATCCCCGTCGCCTTCGCGAGTGCGGCCGTGTGCGGAATGGCCTTGGAGCGCACAGTTATCCGTTACCTCTACGGCAGACCTCTTGAGACGTTGCTGGCGACCTGGGGCCTAAGCTTGGGTCTCATCCAAACGGTGAGGCTGATCTTCGGAGCTCAGAACGTCACCGTGGCGAATCCCGCGTGGCTGAGCGGCGGCTACGAAGTGATGCCGACGCTCGTCGTGCCCTACGCCCGAATGGCAATCGTCGCTTTCACCGTGGTTGTCGTGCTGTTCGTGTGGCTACTTTTGCAACGGACCCGTCTGGGTCTGCAGCTTAGGGCCGTCACTCAGAATCGGGAGATGGCCGCGAGCATGGGCATTTCGGTCGCTCGGATCGATATGTACACTTTCGGTCTGGGTTCCGGCGTCGCGGGACTGGGAGGCGTCGCGTTGTCTCAGCTTGGGAACGTGGGCCCAGAGCTTGGTCAAGCGTACATTGTTGATTCGTTTATGGTGGTTGTCTTGGGTGGAGTTGGTAATCTGATTGGTACGGTCATCGGCGCGCTAGGTCTCGGGATGCTGAACAAGTTCTTGGAGCCGGTGACGGGGGCGGTGCTGGGCAAGATCCTAATCTTGGTACTCATTGTTCTCTTTATTCAGAAGCGTCCCCAGGGAATATTTGCGCTCAAAGGGCGCGCCGCGGAGGCTTGAGAGATGACGAGTCTACAGCTCAACACTGTTCTTGGACTGCACACACGTAGAGGGTGGATTGGGTTTGGAGTGGCCGCCACGCTGCTCCTAGTGATCCTCCCGCTGACAGTTCCTGACTATCTAATACCGTTGCTTGGCAAGTTTGCGTGCTTCTGCATGGTTGCGATAGCTGTGGACCTGATCTGGGGCTTCACGGGGATCTTGAGCCTGGGGCACGGTGTATTCTTTGCCCTGGGTGGCTACGCCATGGGGATGTACCTGGCTCTGAGTATCGGGAAAGAAGGCGTCTACAAGAGCGAACTGCCAGACTTCATGGTCTTCTTGGATTGGAAAGAACTGCCATGGTACTGGCTCGGCTTTGACAACTTCTTCTTCGCCGCGTTCATGGCCCTGTTCGTTCCTGGTGTACTCGCCTACGTCTTCGGGTTTCTGGCGTTCCGCTCGCGCATTCGGGGTGTCTATTTTTCGATTATCACCCAGGCAATGACCTACGCACTGATGCTCTGGTTCTTTCGGAACGACGCCGGCTTCGGAGGGAACAACGGTCTGACAGATTTCAAGCGCCTCTTGGGTTATTCACTGCAGGAACAGGGCACGAAGGTGTTGCTGTTCGTTTTTAGCAGCGCTGTCCTGCTGTCCGTCTACCTGTTGTCTCGCTACTTGGTCCAGAGCAAACTTGGGCGGGTCCTGCGAGCGATTCGCGACGACGAGAGCAAGGTGCGGTTCTCGGGCTATGATCCGCTGAAGTACAAGTTGTTTGTCTGGACTCTATCGGCCGTGATTTGTGGCCTCGCGGGGGCGCTCTACGTGCCGCAAGTGGGGATCATCAATCCCAGTGAAATGGACCCAGCCAACTCGATCGAGATGGCGATTTGGGTCGCCGTCGGCGGGCGCGGCTCCTTGTACGGGGCTGCGGCGGGCGCCATCGCCGTAAACAGCGCGAAGTCCATATTCACGGCTCAGTTTCCCGATTTGTGGCTCTACTTCTTGGGCGCGCTCTTCGTCGTGATCCCCGTGCTTCTTCCCCAAGGCTTTGGCGTCTACATCGCCAAGCGGCTCCGTTCCAAGTCCGAGAGGCCGGCAGCATGACCGTCGTCGCCCAAGAATCCGGCGAGCCCAAGATGGGGGCCAGTTCATCTCCGACGGCTCGCACTGGTGAGCGCCAGTCCAGCAGTCGCTTCGGTCGTCGGCCAGACGCGCGACTGGTTGACGCGGGGCGATACACAAAAATGAAAGACGCTGGGTGTTTGCTGTGCGTCGACAACATCAGCGTCAGCTTCGATGGCTTCAAGGCACTGAACGAACTCACGCTGCTCCTTGATGAGGGTGAGCTCCGCTGTATTATCGGACCCAACGGCGCAGGTAAGACGACTCTGCAGGACGTGATTACCGGCAAGACGCGCCCCGACACGGGCTCTGTCTTCATGGTCGGCGACCACAGGGAGCTCACGGGACTCTCCGAGCACGAGATCGCTGCGATGGGGATCGGTCGCAAGTTTCAGCGACCGACCGTGTTTGGAGGGCACACGGTCTTCGAGAATCTGGAGTTGGCCCTCAGTAACAACAAGGGGGTGTGGCGGAGCCTATTTAGCCGGCTCAGCTCTGCCCAGGCCGACAGGATCGGTGAGGTGTTGGACACTATCGGGCTAAAGTCGCAGGCCTACAAGGAAGCTGGCGCGCTGTCTCATGGGCAGAAGCAGTGGCTCGAGATTGGGATGTTGCTTGCGCAGAACCCGAAGGTGCTACTGATAGATGAGCCAGTGGCGGGGATGACCCACCAAGAGATGGATCGCACTGCGGAGCTGCTTAATTCATTGGCCGGAAAGCACACGGTGGTCGTTGTCGAGCACGATATGGACTTCGTGCGAAGCATAGCGCGCACCGTGACCGTGCTCCATGAGGGGAGCGTACTCTCCGAGGGTACGATGGACGAAGTGCAGAACGATCCG
>JBDKJZ010000532.1:0-4001 GCA_039796375.1 Pseudomonadota bacterium | reverse complement strand
GCCCCGAAGCCGAGCATCCCGCCGCGGCCGTATTCGGCAACCTTTTCGACTCGCCGCCACTCCGCACCTTTCACGCCGGGGATGCCGTAGTGCTTGGCGAGCAAGTCGTTGATTACCACCGCATCGGCGGCAATCACATCGGCGACTGGGCGATCATTTATTAGGAGATCCTCGAAGAACCGCACCGGTTCCTCGGCCAATGCTTCGCGCAAGGCCAGCGTGAATTCGGGAAAGTGCTTCAGGTTTCTGCCATGGTTGGCAACGAAGTCGCGCACCCCGAGCCAACGGGCACCGAACTCCTCAGCCATTCCACGCATTCGGCCATCCTTCAGCATCCGACGCACTTGCTGCTCTATTATTGCAGGCTCGTGAAGCTTTGCGGCATTCGCACGCAACTCGTCGTCCGGGGTCGACTCCCAAAGCAGGAAACTTAATCTTGTCGCCAGTTCGTTGCCCGATACCGGTCCCCAGCGTGCCACGGAGGCCGGTTGTTCAACCCGATAAAGGAACCAGGGCGACGAAAGGACACGCGCAAGAGCGGCACGGAAAGCCGGATCGTGCTTGATGCCATCTTTACGATCGGCTTGGTAGGAAGCGAGAATGGCGGAAAGTTCATCGGCGGTGAGAGGCCGGCGCCAGGCCCGGGCGGCGAAAGTTAGCAGCGCTTCAAGGTGCTTAGATTCCGCAGCGACCTGAGCCGCCAGAAACGCCTTCTCTTCCTTCTTAATCTGTTGCTCGAACTCTTGAATGTAGAAGAACATAATCCGCGCGCCGTCATTCGGCTTGCGGTAGTACTGCACAAGTCCTTCATAGGCGATTGGGGTGGCGAGCGCTTGTTCGCTGACAAATTCTAGTTCGCTCCACAGCCGATCTATCTCCGCCCGACCAGCATCGTCAAGCAAGAGTCGACGCAACGGCTCTTCCTCTCGGCGGTAAAGGAAGACGCTGCCTTGAGCGTCTCGTGGGATGATCGGTTGGAAGAGTACGGCAGGAGGAAACAACGCACGAAACTCCGCAGCCGGCTGTGCTCGTTTGGCAACGACGCGCGGATGTACAATCTGCGCTGCCAGCGGGTCGCCCGGCGTTGCTTTGGCGACCGGTTCGGCAAGGTTCCCACCGCCACCCGTGGCAGCGATTAGGAACGCCTGAACCGAGGCGGTTTCAGGACTGGCTTCGTCGATGCTCACGTCAGCGCGGAGGAACCTAGGCAGCGTGAGCGCTTTCTGCAACTCTGCCGAAAGTTTCCTCAGATCAATGACGATCTCGGCACCGGATGCCGTAACCAGTGCGGACTTTGGCACTGAGCGGCCTTTGGGGTGATGGCCAAATTTGAGCCCAGAGGCTTTCTCGATGGCGGCGCCCAATTCGGGATGCTCGGCGAACACCAGAGGTGGCCCGTCACCACCTTCTAGTCGCAGCCGGTCCCAAACCACAAATGTGTCGGGCTGGGCTGGCAGCGCTACCATGCGGAAAAGCGGCTCACGGGCGGCACCTTGAACCCGTTCGCGGGCGACGACGCGACGCACATCCTCCCAGGCGGGAAAGCCGTTCCCGATCGCTATGGCCGCATTCTTCCTATAGTTGCCTTGAAACAACTGGTCCTGCATGGCCTTGATCGCCGTTAGGACCGGCGCCGAATCGGTGGTGGCTTCCTGCCACCTTGCGCGCACAAACGACAACATATCGGGAGGCATACCACCATCCGGAAGACTCATGGGCGTATTACCGAGATCGGCCAGTGCCTGACCCAAGTCCGGAGCCGCCACATGCGACAACTCGAACGAAACCCCATCACCACCACTCGGGTGAGCATCGGCGACGCGTCCCGCAACCAACAACTCACCAGTAGTCGGACTCGTCCACGCGACCGCCACAGGTCGTTTCTGTCCGGGATGCACGAAGACCGATCGTGCGGGCAATGTCGTCCATACTTTGATTGGTTCCGCAGCCGAGTTCGCAAAGACCGATGGTTCAGAACCGATGCTCCACGATTTCAGTTCGGGCCGTCCAGCGCTGCTATCGTTCCGTTGGGTAAGGAACACTGGAGTGGATGTCGTTTCCAGAAAGCTCCAACGGGCATCGTGCTTGTCCGACCACGGGTTGCCCTTCAAAATATTAGGCACCAGATCGGCGATGTTCCAAGTTCGCTTATCGCCATTGGTTTCGCGAATCGTCCATTCGATGAGCGTGCTGTCTGCCCCGTGATTTTCGTTTGGAAGCACAGTCAGTAGTAGCAGTTCGCCGCGTTGAACGACGACCTTTCGTTCGAAGGGAACTGTGCCACCTTCCGCGACTTTGGACTCCGCGAGGACTCGTTTCGATGAAATCCAGCGAGACTCGATTGCCTTCTTGGCCGATTGAAAAGCGGTCTGCCGCCGTTGATTCTCAGTATTGATCTGAGTCGCTTTCTCGGACCATTGCTTTGTCTGTGCATTGACTTCCGCTACCGAGTCTGGCTTGCCGTTGAGTCCGGCCCAGAGCGTAGCAAGGTACGTGGGGTTGAGCTTTTCCTCGGTAGCCACTGCGGCGATGGCAGCGGGCCCTCCGCGGGTAAGCTTGTCACGATGCTTCAGGGTCGCTGCAAGATGCGCAGCCAACGGGGGCTCTCCGTTGGGACCTGCATAGCGGGCGTGAAAACTGCGGAGCGTTTTAAGAGCATCCTCGACCCAATCCGGGCGCTCAGTCGATGGGGAGAAGCGGAAACCCGTGGGCAGTAGCACCGCCCGCGCGGCGACATCACGCGCAGCCTGATGGTAACGTTCGACTAGGCCCGGAGTCACTGGCATAGCTTCCCCAACATTGGCGAAACCCTCGCCGCCAACGCTATCGATGGGGAACTCGCGTGCCCGGGTCGGTCGCATGTCGACACCGGTGAGATCGCGGATCGCATTATCGTACTCGGTGTTGCTCAGCCGACGCAGCGTCACAGACCCGGGGTCTCCAGCCCGCGCAGCAGCCTCCGAGTCGAGCGCCCCTTTAATCCAATCCAGTAGTTGTTTTCGCTCAGACTCACTCGGCTGCGGCGCTTCCTTGGGAGGCATGTCCCCGGCATTCAACCGTTCAGCAATGTCAGCGAGCACCTTGGGCTTGGCGAGGATCGCCTTAGCGGTACCGAAACTAACAAGATCGAGATCACTGTGTTTGGGCTTCTGCCCATGACACTTTCCGCAGGTCTTAACGAGCAACGGTTGAATCTGTTTCTCGAATAAATCGTTACTTTTCCCCGATATCGCTTTCGGCGTGGGTTCATCCGCAGCATAAAAGTGACTCACCCAAGCCGCATACATCAGGCCGAGCGTCGCCACCGAGTAAAAAAGACGATAGCGCATCAGATTCGGTCCTTGTGACTTTGGGTGTGGCGCGTCTTCATGGCTGTTCGGGAACTCATGGTCATTGCGGCGGTCTCACTCATTCGGCCGGGTCGAGAACGAGCAAATGTACACCGAGCACATAGTCTTTGACATTGACTCGATAAGCATCCATGTGTGGTGCGACCGAGTGTGCCTTGAGTGCCGCAATATCTTCCCACTTCTCCACGACGACGACCTTGTCTGGGCCAACTTTAGCCTGATTAGACAGATCGGTTTGCGAGTCAATTGCGGGACCGTATTCGAGGCAACCTTTTTCGGCACGGACATCGGGGATGAGTTTACGAAACACGTCCAAGAACGCTTTGAGCGTGCCGGGCGTGAGTTCAATGGTGGCAATAACGTGGATCATGTTTCTCCTCTAGTTCGACACAAAGAAGTCTTTCCATATGCTTTCGCAGTTCCTCTGTCGCCTCTGCAACTTGCTCCGTGGCGAGCAGATCGACCAACCGAAGGTGAGTCCATGCGAATTTGACATTCCGCCTTCTTGTCGACAATGCCAAGGAATTCCAGCGACTCGGTTGCCTCGCTAACGCTGATACGAATCACACCGAACGCCCTAGCAATCTGCGTTTCAATGGGCAATCGATTGGCGGTGACGAGTTTGTTCATGGCGATGTACCGTTGAGTCTG
>JBDKJZ010000531.1:0-4002 GCA_039796375.1 Pseudomonadota bacterium | reverse complement strand
TACAACTGCGGGTAACGGGGGTATGGCTGGAGGCTTGCCTGGCGCTGGTGGCTCGGCGGTGGGTGGTTCCGGAGGTGTGCTTTCTGGTGGCGGCACCAACACTCCCGTCGGTGGGCAGCCTGCGCTCGGACCCGATGACGCGTCGACCGATAGCGGCGGCTGCAGTGTTGGAAACGCCGCAAGCGGCCAGTCTGGGTGGCTCATGCTGCTCGCAGTGGGGCTCTTGGCGCGTCGTCGTCGGGTAAGCTCCGTATCGTAAAGTCAAGCCGTTCGCAGAAGGCGCCGCCCTGAGTCCGCGAGGGGCTGGCGCCTACCCCTGGGGCACTAGCCTTCGCGGCTCCTGTGCCGCCAAGGAACGTAGCTGGCCGGGCTTAGCTCGGGGCGCAATATACGAACGCACGAGCTGGTCATCGTAGGCGAAACCGACGGCGTCCGAGTTCGGACTGCTGCAGCTCGAATCTCCCGCTAGGGCCCGAGCAGGGACTGCTCATGCCGTGCTTCGCATCGCGAACTTTCGGGCGTTCTCGATGAACATAGAAACGTAGTTGATGACGGTCCGGCGGGAAATCCCTAGGACCCGCGCGACCTCCGCCTGGTCCATGCCGTCAACGAGGTAGAGCCACGCTGCTGTGCCCGCAGCCGCCGGTGCCACCGCAGCTAAGCGGCGCCCGAGGTCTCGGTCGCTGAGGCGTTCTTCTACCCGCGGGACCTGACGCGCATCGCCAAAAAACATCATCGCTTGGACCCCCCCGGAGCGCGTCTGCTGGTTGCGGAGCTCATTCAGACAATAGTTGGTCGCTACTTTGTAGATCCAACGCAGGGCGTTCTCAGCATCGGTCGTGCGCTTCAGGTGGCGGTAAACACGAAGGAAGGTCTCCTGCGTGGCATCTTCTGCTGCCGCCCTGTTGTTCAGAATGAGATAACAGCGCGCGTAGACGGCGCCGCCGTACCGCCGATAGAGTTCAGGAAAGTCGAGTGCAGGCTGTGGCATGGTGGTCAGTGATAAACATCGAAGTTGGGTAACTAGCGCTGTGTCGAACGGGTCACTCAAGTGAACCACTTTCTAGGATGTGGGTTAGGTCGCATCGTGGTTCGTTGCTTGCGCCTGTCTCTCGGCAAGGCGCTGAAGTGTGCTCACTCAAGCAGGTGAACATGCATATTTGATAACCAGCGCGCTTCTGAGAGATAGAGGGTGCGTAGAGCGTGGCTTTCGGGTCTGGTTTTGAGCTGCGTTCCGCAGTCAATGAGCGGCACGCTTTTTTGCGGGGGAGATGTTCCGCATCAAGCGTGTGATGGTTGTTCAAAGCGAACGATCGTCGCGGGAGGTGCACTTGCGTAGTCGCGTCGCCTGATCGCTTTGCGTTAACGCGCGAAGTTGCGCACGGTGTGTTCCTGGCGATATAGTCGAAGCTTGTCGCCGGCGAGTCGCCGTAGATGGCACCGTTGAATGCGCCGCCTCGGGCTTGTGGTCGCGCGTGTCGCGCTTTCCGTTCGAGGGGAGACGAGCTCTTGAGGTAAGCCGGAACGCAACGAAACGCACAGCCCATGCAAGAAGGGGCAAGAAGTTCAGTAGGGGCCTTGTTCTGCAATCACAACTGAACTTTTGCAGTCAGCGCTTCGGCTGAGCCCGGCGGGTGTGCGGTGAGAGCGTGGTCGATTCCTGGCAGGGCAGACAGAGCTCAAGCACGTGGACCAGCGTCCAGGGTCTTGGCTTTCGAACTGCCTCTAGAGACCTGCTGGTGAGCATGCCCAGCGGAAGTCAGGAGGTGCCCAATCCGGGTTTCGTCCGCCCTCTGCCCCCGCCACCCCTCCGCCGCCTGATAACGTGGCGTCGTCGAACACTAGAAAGATCCCGTGTAAGGGTCCCGCGAACTCGACGGCGATGAAACCCCAGCTGCCCCAATCAGGAGCCAGTATGCCCTCATCGCGCCGGAAGTCCCTCGACGCGGGCGTGCAGTTGCGCGTCGAACCCAAGTCGATGTCGAGCTTCTCAAGCTGCAGGGTGTCGGCGCACGTATCCGGGTAGGCCATCTCGAGCCCGTTGGGTGAGGGCGCGGGCTCTTGTGGGACACCGGACGACGTCAGCACTCGTTCGTTGCTGATCGTTATAGGGTCGGCAGAGAAGTTGAGGGCCAGCGCCGAAATCGCGTAACCGTTGCTGACGAGAAGTCGCGCTTTGCTGGCGAATGCGGGCGCGAAGTAGGGGAAATTGACTTGGGGGTCGGCGACTTTTAGAAGTTGTGTGGCACCCGTCTTCACATTCAGAAGCATGACGTCGCCCGTCCCAGGTGGGGTCTCGGTGGTGCCGTCGCGCACAGCTTCCGGGTCGCCCGTTACGAACGCTATGGTGAGCCCACTCGGCGAAAAGGTCGGATAGGTGGCGCCTTGGGGTAGATCTGTTAGCGGAGTGTTCTCACCGGTTTTCAGATCTAATAGGTGAATTTGGTACGTGCCGGTCACCTCGGAGGCATAGGCGATGAATTTGCCGTCATCGGAGAACGCCGGTTGCTTCGCGTTCGCCGCTGAGTCCGTGAGACGCGACACGCATCCCTGGACGGTGGGGTTGGAGTTGACTAGATAAACGCCGCGCGTGGCGCCTTTGGGTTGTTTATCAAAAGCGAGCCAAGCAGCCAGTGCATCCGAATCGGGCGATGGAGAGGGGACTGCTTCAACTGCAGTGCCAGAGTCAGTTTTAGAAGTTGAGTTGCCACCACCGATCTGGGGTCTGGCAGGTAGATCCACGATGCCGGAGTCACCAGTATCTAACTGTCGTGTCACCTTTTTTTCTGTTCCGCCGTCTGCTGTCGTTGCCCCATCAATCTTGCCCAGGCCTTCACCGGAGCCAAGAACGGATGTTCCGGAACAGGCAGACAATCCTAATAGTACCATTCCACTCAACCATGTATGATTCGACATTTGCGCTTCTCCTTGTTTCGTTCTCTCGCTTAGGTTCGTACTCACGCGTCACCCGCTGGGCACCGCTGCCGTGCCGGGCACTGTCCCAAAGACTGAAGGGTTCGTTGTTGAGCCATCGAGGCTCAGGTACTGAGCGCGCCCCTATTTGAGCGCGTTCGCCGCACTAAGGATCGCCTGAGCTCGGGCCGCGTACGGCGCGCCGCCGTTCACCGACAACACCCTTTGAGCGAGCTTCCTCGCGACCGCGAATTGCCCAAGCGCATGAGCCGCCTCCATACGTAGCACCAACACCTCGACCACTAGCTGCCGTTCAGGGAACCGCTCTTCGTAGCCAGCTAGGAGCTGTAAGGCTTGGGCGGGTGCCGCGTGTCGCAGCGCCGTTCGCCCGCGCTCCAAGAGGGCAACCTCCGCTTTCAACCGCACGCCGTGTGGCGTCTCGAACGCGCTTTGAGGCTCAGACGGAGAAGGCAACGAGTGCGCCTGCGAAGGAGTGCCCACAACGGGTGGAGTCACCACCGCCTGAGAACGGAGTTTATCTTGGGAAGGCGATGGTTCGCGCACTTCGGCGGTCGGAGCGTTCAGTACTACGGAGGAAGGACCCGGGCCCATGCTCGCGTGCGCGGGCGAGGCATCTACCGAGGTGACGATCGGAGTCTCTATCGACGAGCGCCAAACCGCCTCGACGTACTCGAGCCCTGATGGTACCTGTGTCGTGACACCCATCCCGAGTGCGCCGATGCCGGCCCACTTGACCATTTCGAGCATCAGCGCGCTTGTGGTCCCTTGGGTAACGGTCGCCCCGGTGGCAGCCGTCGCTACGGAACCGAGCGAAGCCGTCGTGCTCGCTACGCCCGCTGGAACCACTGACGCCGTGCCGGCAATGGCAGCGGAAGGCAAGCTCGCCGCGGCAGCCTCGCTTGCGGCAGAGACACCCGCGGCCACACCTGCCGCGACCACGCTAGCATCTCGGACCATCCGTAGCGTCCGTTCCCGCGCTGCTTGACTCGGGCGTTCTTGCATCCCACCAGTCAGCAGTCGGCCTAATAGATCGTGTGCACCACACTCAAAAAGTCGATCCGGATCGTG
>JBDKJZ010000530.1:0-4010 GCA_039796375.1 Pseudomonadota bacterium | reverse complement strand
CTGACCTCTGCCGCCCGAACGATCTCGGCGCCCAGCGCCTCTGCGCGCGTCGCCAATCCTTCATCTAGACGCAGGCGACTCAGTCCGACACCGCCCGGCAGAAGCTCTGCAGAGAATTCGCTTCCCCCAGTTGTTGTCCACTGCAGCGTCTCAAGCGGTGCGGCGCCGAGCGAGGCTAAGTCGAGCCCTAGGCTCTTCAAGAACGGCTGCGCCTCGTTTGAGATGTATTCTCCACAAACGCGGTGGCCGGGTTTTGGGAGTTTCTCGAGGACCAATACACTATGCCCCAGACGGCCAAGCGCAGCAGCGGTAGCCAAGCCGGCGACGCCCGCTCCGATGACGATCACGTCTCGCATTGATATTTCGTGGGCCAACGGCACATAAGAATGCAGCAAGCGTGCCACTCCAATCGGGTGCTCACTCGTCCGTGCTCGGCGAACAGAGGGGCTTGCGTCGTGCGTGATCTCAGCAGTTGCGCTGGCTAGATGGGGCGGATCGGACGCAGTGTGTCAGTCTTGCGCGCCCCAGTGCCCGGGCGTCGCTCTAGAAAGACGTGGCTGACCATGGTCAGAGATATCGCAGTCGCGGTGTCGCGCAGCCAGCGACCGAATCGAATCTGACCGAGTATCGCGATCGATCAGGACTGGGGCACCTAGCGCTAAGTATTCGGAATTGCACGCATGCCCTTCGTGGCTCGAAAACTGCTTAGCAACATAGTCCTAACGGCTGGCGGCCGCGGTCGCACGAAAGACAGGACGAAAACGATGAAGACTTTTGATCTAATCGCACTAATAGTTAGCTCATCACCGTTGTTTGGAGCATGCGGTGATTCGAGTCCTGACCTGCGTACAGAAGGCAGCGTGGACGCGGGGAACGGCGGCGACTCAGCTGTGGGCACAAACGATGGGGTCCCCGTTTTCGATCAGGAGGCGCCCGCGCAGCTCCCCGTCCGGCTTGGCGCCAGTGCGGCTTTCGCCATCTTGGCGTCCGCGGCGATCACCAATATCCCAACGTCCAAGATTACAGGGGACATCGGTCTCACACCCGACACTGCGTCCAACATCAGCGGCTTCAGTAGGCCTTCATCCTGTCCGGAAGTGACCGGCACGATGTACGTAGTGGACGCTAGCGGCCCAGCGTGCGCTACAGTTGCACCCACGGTTCTTGCCGACGCAAAGCTCGATGCCGGCGTCGCGTTTGCAGATGCCAGGTCCCGAGCACGCGGCACCCCGCAAGCGATCTCTGGCGATCTCAACGGGTTGACGTTCTACCCGGGTCTCTACGAATCGGGTTCGTCTATCGAAATTTCAGCCGGAGGTCTGCTGTACTTGGACGCGCAGGGTGATGAGCAGGCGGTCTTCATCATCCGAAGCGAAACGTCGATCACTACCGAGAGCACGAGTGAAGTCGTACTGGTCAATGGCGCAAAAGCCGCGAACGTATACTGGACAGCGGGAAGCACGGCGACCCTCGGCACAGAGTCCGTCATGAAGGGGACCTTGATCGCAGGGACGTCCGTCTCAATTCTGACCAGTGCCAATCTCGAAGGTCGGGCGATAAACCACGGCCCCGCCGCGGAGGCGATCACTTTGGACGCTTGCACGATCGTCGTGCCATCGCCCTAGTCACTCTTCCCCTTTGCACGCACCCGCCCCGACACTCCAGGCGGAAAACGGCTGATTTTGTCCGGCTGGCGCCGCCTTCTGACCTTCCTTTGAAGTCGAAATATGGGTAGATGCCGCATGCTTTTTGAGAGAGAGAGCGGCGTGCTGCTCCACCCCAGTAGTCTGCCGGGCCCCTTCGGAGTGGGTGAGATTGGTCCTGAAGCGGTGCGCTGGGTTGAGCAGCTCGAGCAGATGCATCAGGCGCTTTGGCAGGTGCTGCCGCTCACGCCGCCTGGCACTGCGGCTTCGCCTTACCAGGGGCGCTCCAGTTTTGCAGGGGACACCAACTTGCTGAGCCTTGAGTTACTCGCCCAGCAGGGGTTGCTGTCGATTGATGACCTGGACGCAGCCAAGGTGCCTGAGGGGCCTGTAAACTATGACGCGCTGGCGTCCAGTCGCGGCGCGCTACTCAGAAGGGCAGCTGTGCAGTTTCTAGCCGATCTTGGGGGTGAAGAGGGCGATCTGTTTGAAGAGTTCTGTACGCGTCAGAACTACTGGTTGCATGACTACGCGCGCTATCAGGCGATCAAGAACGCTCGGGCAGGGGACGACTGGCTGAGCTGGCCCGCGGAGCTGCGTGAGCGGCGGCCGTCCGCGCTGGAGACGGTCGACTTTGAGCTGGCTAACGCGATTCGTGTTGAGAAGGCGCTGCAGTACTTGTTTGAAGGGCAGTGGCAATACGTGCGGCGCGAGGCGCATCGACGGCAGATTCGAATCGTCGGCGACTTGCCCATCTTTGTCGCGCTCGACAGCGCGGATGTCTGGGCGTCGCAGCACTTGTTTCGGCTGAATGAACTGGGTCAGCCGACGGTGGTCGCCGGCGTCCCGCCGGACTACTTCAGCAATGATGGCCAGCGCTGGGGCAACCCGCTCTTTGATTGGGAGGCGCATGAACTCGAGGGGTACAGCTGGTGGTCTCGGCGCCTGCGGCGCACCTTGGAAATGACGGATGTGACGCGGATTGATCATTTCCGGGGGTTCGCGGCCTGTTGGGAGATCCCCGCGCATGAGCCGACGGCGATCCGCGGCCAGTGGGTCCCGGCGCCGGGGCGAGCCTTGCTTGAGGCTATGCAGCGCGACCTGGGCACTGAGCTGCCGATTATCGCGGAGGATCTCGGGATCATCACCGATGACGTGGTCGAGCTACGCGAAGCGTTTCAGCTACCGACGATGAGAGTGCTGCAGTTCTCATTCACTGGCGAAGCCAAGCTACTGCCCAGCGCTTACCCTGAGAACAGCGTCGTCTACACGGGCACCCACGACAACGACACAATCGTGGGTTGGTATGCAGGCAAGGTTGAGGACAACTCGACGCTTTCCGTCACTGAGCTAGAGGCAGAGCGCGATCGCGTTCGCCGCTACTATGAGACGGACGGCAGCCACATGCACTTCACCGCTATCCGTGGGGTGATGGCAACTCGGGCCTCGGCGGCGATCTTTCCGGCTCAGGACATCATGGGCCTCGGCTCAGAGGCGCGGATGAACACGCCGGGCACCGTGGGCCCCCACAATTGGTCCTGGCGCTTCAAGTGGGAGCAGCTGAGCTCCAGCGCGATCGCGACTGTTCGTGCGATCACGCTCGAAGCGGGCCGCAATCCGCGCCTCAGGTGACCTAAGACCGAGTGCGCTCTCACGCAGCGCACCCCGGCCTGAGTGCGTCATGAGGCAGCGCGCTCTCTGCGCTCTCTGCGCTCTCTGTGCTGTCGGACAGCCTAGTGTCGTCGGATCGTGGGACGTGAAACGCACCAGAAAGAAGCGCACCCCGCCAAAACCTAACACCCCGCGTGAAACACTTTTCCGAGACGTTCCAAAGCGGCTCTGCATTAAGCCGCTGCGTCATTGAGGTCGTTGACTTGCCTACCTGGTGCGCGATATGTGCGGTGAGCAATGAACGTGCGATATGGGTACTGGGTTGGAGTCCTCGGCGCGATGTTCACGACCGGCGTGGTGGGCTGCTCGGGCAAAGCTTTTGAGCCGTTGCCTGCTGGGCTAAGCGTGGATACCGACGCTCAGTCAGGTCCGCAGCCGCCGATCCCAGGTGACCTGAAACCGCCGGGTCAGCATTGTGAGGCTTCGGGCGGGTGTGGGACGGGCATCGAAGAGAACCTCGACGAAGATCTGCCGCAGAGCAGCATGCCAGACTCCGGCGCTGCGTTGAGTGATCCGGGACCAAACCCAGACGCAGGGCATCCAGTGGACCCAGTGGACCCAGTGGACCCAGTGGACCCGGTGGACCCGGTGGACCCAGTGGACCCAGTGGACCCAGTGGACCCAGTGGACCCCGTGGACTCGGGCACGCCCGAGGAGTGTGCGACCCAAATGCACGGCGAGAAACCCGTCGGATAC
>JBDKJZ010000529.1:0-4042 GCA_039796375.1 Pseudomonadota bacterium | reverse complement strand
CCGATTCAGAAGACCGTGGATCGAGTTGCGAGTGTGTTCGTGCCCGTGATATTGGGCGTCGCGCTAGTCACTTTCGCGGGTTGGTTGTGGGTGGGTTTGGGCGTCGAGGCGGCGGTGATTCATGCCGTCAGTGTGCTCGTGATCGCGTGTCCGTGTGCGCTTGGCTTGGCCACCCCGGCCGCGTTGATGGTGGGGACCGGCGCGGCGGCGCGGGCAGGGATCTTGATTTCAGATGTGGAAGCGCTCGAGCGAGCGGGGGCGGTCACTACGGTCGTGTTCGACAAGACGGGCACGCTCACGCTCGGTCAGCCGCGGGTTCAGGCGTGGCAGGCGACCAACGGCGACCTGACTGAGCTGCTGCAGCTGGCGGCGAGCGTGCAGCAGGGGAGCGAACACCCACTGGCCAAAGCGATCCGCGCGCGAGCCGAGCAGGATGGGCTTCCAGTTCTAGCTGCGACCGAGTTCAAGACCCTTTCGGGGCGCGGCGTTCAAGCGCTTATTGACGGCGAAAGGGTGCAGGTGGGTAGCCCTCGCTGGATGACGGAGCAAAACCTGGACTGGGCTGAGCTGCGAGCAGAAGTTCTCGCGGGAGAACGCGCTGGGCGCACCGTGGTGTGCGTCGCTCAAGGCTCGCGAGTGCTCGGTACCTTCGCGCTTGGCGATGAGGTTCGCAGCACCTCGCGCGCCGCGGTCGAGGACCTGAAGCGACAGAATATTCGCAGCGTGATGCTTACCGGGGACAACCAGCTGGCGGCCAAAGCCGTGGCTGAGCTAGTGGGGATCTCGGAGGTGATAGCGGAGGTGCTGCCTGCGGATAAGGCCGCCGTGGTGCGGTCGCTACGCGCGCAGGGGGAAGTGGTCGCGATGGTGGGCGACGGAATCAACGACGCACCCGCCTTAGCCGAAGCCGACGTTGGGTTCGCGCTGGGTACGGGCACCGACGTGGCGATGCATACGGCAGGGGTGACCTTGATGCGGGGAGAGCCTCGGTTGATCGCTGACGCGATTCGGGTGTCGCGCGCGACGCAAAGGAAGATCTACCAGAATCTGTTTTGGGCATTCGTCTATAACGTCGTCGGGGTGCCGCTAGCCGCGTTCGGATACCTGACGCCGATGTTGGCGGCGGCGGCGATGGCCGCGTCGAGTGTTTGTGTGGTGCTTAACGCTTTGGTGCTCAGTCGGTTCAGGCCTTCGACATGACAGAAGTGCTCGTCATCGGCGAACTGGCGCGGCTCACTGGAGTCAGCGCCAAGACGATTCGCTACTACGAACAAGCGGGTCTCGTTCCCGAGCCGAAGCGCGCAGCGAACGGCTACCGTGTCTACACGGACCGCGCCGTGCATTTACTTCGCTTCGTCAAGCGCGCGCGTGACCTAGGTTTTGCGGTCGAAGATGTGAGCAGCCTGCTGGCGCTGTGGGACGATGAGACCCGCGCGAGCGCAGATGTGCGGCGATTGGCGGCGCAGCACTTGGCTGAGGTTCACCGCAAGATAGCCGAGCTACAGGGGCTCGCGCAGACCCTTCAGTCCCTGGTCAAGCGCTGTCACGGAGACCATCGGCCCGACTGTCCCATCCTCGAAGATTTGGCGAGCCCCCCGGCCACAGCGAAATCCAAGCAGACCACAGCGAAATCCAAGCAGACCACAGCGAAATCCAAGCAGACCACGGAGCACGCGCAAAACGTTTCTCCGCATCGAACGAAGAAAGGCAATAGACAATGAAGCACTGGTCTAGACGTAACCTTCTGACCACGGTCGGGGCAGTCGCGAGCGCCGCTGCCGCGCTCAGCGTCTCGAAGCGCGCGGACGCCGCAAGAAACTATCGACGCAAGTGGGACTCGTCCTACAGCGGAGAGGCTCCGCAGAAAGCCCTGCCCCCGGGGCTGCCCGGAAGGGACTACACGCCGACTGAGACGCCAGGCGGAAAGACGTTGCCGTGGAAAGTCGTCGACGGGGTGAAGGTGTATCACCTGACCGCAGAAGAGGTGGAGCACGAGTTCGCTCCCGGTCTAATCGCTTCTTGCTGGGGCTACAACGGGAGCGTGCATGGGCCGACGATTGAAGGGGTTGAGGGTGAACGGATCCGAGTCTATGTGACCAACAAACTCTCGGCGCCGACGACCGTCCATTGGCACGGAGTCTTCTTGCCGAACGGCATGGATGGCGTCGGTGGTCTCAATCAGAAGGCGATTCGCCCCGGCGAGACCTTCAAGTACGAGTGGACCTGGAGGCAACACGGCACATTCATGTATCACTCGCATCACGACGAAATGACGCAGATGGCGATGGGCATGATTGGGATGATCGTGGTTCATCCAAGGACGCCCGAGCCGTCGCAGCGTGTGGATCGCGACTTTGCCATTATGTTGAGCGAATGGGCGATCCCTACCGGGACTTCCAGACCTGATCCCAACGCGATGGATGGGTTCAATATTCTGACGATGAACGCCAAGTGTTTTCCGGGGACGCCCCCCCTGGTCTGCAAGTTGGGTGAGCGAGTCCGGCTCCGGTTCGGAAACCTGAGCGCGATGGATCATCACCCGATCCACCTGCACGGCTACTACTTTCGCGTCGTCGAAACCGATGGCGGACCGATTGACCCTGTAGCGCAGCATCCGGAGACGACCGTGCTCGTTGCCACTGGCAGCACGCGCACCGTCGAGTTTGTGGCGGATGCGCCTGGCGACTGGGCGATGCACTGCCACATGACCCACCATGTGATGAACCAGATGGGTCACGGTATCCCTAACATGATTGGCGTAAAAGCTGGGACCTTGGACCAGCGGGTGCAGTCCCAACTGCCCGGTTACATGACGATGGGGCAAGACGGAATGGGCGAAATGGAAGCGATGGGCATGCAGGTCCCGAAGAACAGCATTCCGATGGTTGGGGGCAAGGGGCCCTATGATGGCATCACGATGGGCGGCATGTTCACCATCGTCAAGGTGCGGGAGGGGATCACTAGCTACGCTGATCCGGGCTGGTACGCCATTCCGCCGGGGACTCAAGCGCAAGTGGCCAGCGTCGACGACCTGCAGAAAGACGGGATAACCCTATGAGGCGGAGGGTTGTTCAATTCGCGGGCGGGTTGGTGGCTCTTGCTGGACTGAGCTGCAGCGCGCAGCAGCTCCCGAATGCGCCATCCCACCCGGTCAAGGCAGCTCCCGAGCGGAGCGCCGAAAGTCCCGCAGTGGCGGTCCTTGCCGCAGACTACGTCCCTCCACTTAAGCCCGCTGCAAGCGATCCACACGCACATCATCATCACAACGCTCCCGCCGCAGCGCCGACTGCTGCACCCAAGGTAGAGCCACTGGCGCCCAGCCCGAAAGCGGAAGATCCTCATGCGAACCATCACTAAGCGCAAGTTCAGCCTGGTACGGGGCTGTAGCCTCCTCCTCATCGCGGGGGCACCGCTCGCCGCAGGCTGCGTGTCTCGGGATGCGGGCTACGCAGACCTGCGGGCGCTGCTTGAAGCCCGCGGGCAGCCGGCCCCCAGTTCAAAACGGGGTGAGCGTGTAGCGCCCGACGGGGCGACTCGCGCGTTGCTCCGTCGACCACTGACCGCCGACGGCGCCGCGCGCTTGGCGTTGCTGAACCATCCGGACGCAGCCCTGGCTGTGGCCTCGGTTGGCATCGCTCACGCTGAGCTGGTGGCGAACGCTGCGTTGCCCAACCCTCACGCCGAGCTGGGGCTCAAGTATGGACATGGGTCTCCTCGTCTGGAGCTTGGAGTCATGCAGAGCCTGACCGGTTTCGTGCTCTATTCCGCTAAGCGCTCGGCGGCCGACGCTCGGTTACAAGCCGCGGCGCTTGAAGCCGCTCAAGCGCTCTTGTCGGTCGGTTACGGCGCGCAGATCCAGTTCTACAAGCTGCAGGCGCTAGAGAAGAAGCTCACGCTGCAGCGGGATGCGCTGCAGATGGTTTACGCCTCTTACGACGCGGCGCGACGCCTGCGGACAGCGGGCAACATCACTGAGCTGGCTCTCGCGCGCCAGCAGGCGGCGTACGAAAGTGTTCGCCTAGGTTTGGCGCAGCTGGAGTCC
>JBDKJZ010000528.1:0-4046 GCA_039796375.1 Pseudomonadota bacterium | reverse complement strand
GACGATTGCAACCCTCGACGGTTCGCTACACAACCTGACGCCAGATGACCTAGTGATCGCCGACGCGGATCGCCCAAGCGCGCTAGCCGGAATCATGGGAGGTCGCGAAAGCGAAATCACCGACCAAACGAGCAATGTGTTGCTCGAGTGCGCCTACTTCGAGCCGCGGGGGATCCGTCGCAGCGCGCGTCGGCTTGGCCTCCACACCGACTCAAGCTATCGGTTTGAGCGGGGTGTCGGTTATGCCCACTTGAGCCAAATCCTCGACCGCGCGGCAGGGCTCCTCTGTGAGCTGGCTTCCGGTGAGCGTGTTCAGGGACAACTCTTCGTAGACGGCGCGCCTGCGGCAGTACGCACCGTAAAGCTTCGCGAAGCTCGGATGAACCAGTTGCTCGGCATTCAGGTCCCTTGGGCGCGCGCCTGCGATATCCTCAATCGACTGGGATTCAAGCGAACAACCGAGGGAGCCTCCGACGCGGTCTTCGAGGTGCCCAGCTTTCGGCCAGATGTCGAACTAGAAGCAGACTTGATTGAAGAGGTCGCCCGTATCGTCGGACTCAGCCAGATCCCGACCCGGCTCCCCGCGGTCGCCCCCCAAGCCCCTACGGCGTCAGGGAGACTGCCCCGAGCTGTGAGGGACACCGCCGCGCAACTGGGGCTGAGCGAAGCCATCACCTACAGCTTCGTCTCCGAAGCAGATCTGAAGAAGGTCCGAGCGGAGGCGCCCACCGTCCGTCTGTTGAACCCCCTTTCGGAAGAAAGAAACGTCATGACGACCAGCTTGCTCCCCGGCTTGCTGGAGGTCGTTCGCCGCTCACGCCGTCGGGGCGAACGCAACTTGCAAGTCTTCAGCGTCGCGACCCGTTTCTTGGCACCTCTGAATGCGATTCCAGCGGGCGAAGCTCAACAAGCGAGACCGCGCGCCGCTGAAGATGTTGGAACACTGCCCGAAGAACGCTTGAGCTTCGCGGCTGTGCTTGCCGGCGACCGACCAAGCTATCTGTGCCGTGCAGACGAAGTGGACGTCTTTGACGCCAAAGGTATCGCAGTTGAACTGATCGAGCGACTCACCGGCTACCGGGCCACGGTTGTACTCGCCGGGCCGAGTGACGGGCTTCTACACCTGCATCCACGCGGCGCTGCAATTCTGAGCGTCGACGGTCAGGCGATAGGCTGCTTGGGACCACTCCACCCAGACGTCGAACTGGAGTTCGATCTCGACGGGGGCGTACAGATCATCGAGCTGGATTTGGTCCAGCTTGAGAGCGTCGGGAAACGCTCGATTACTTATCAACCTATCCCACGCTTGCCCTCTGTCACCCGAGACATCGCGGTCGAAGCCGCGGAAGAACTCGCCGCGGGAACGCTGCTGGACACGATCAGAAGCCATGCGGGTGTGTTGTGTGAGTCGGTGCATCTCTTCGACGTATTCCGCGGCAAGGGCATGCCTGACGGGCGCAGGTCGTTGGCTTTTCGCGTCGTCTATCGCGCCCCGAACGCCGCCACCGAACCCGACAAGGCGAAAACCCTCACCGACAAAGAAGTCGATCAGCAGCATCAACGGGTGATTCAGGCCGTGGAAAAGCTGGGCGTCAGCCTTCGGGCGTAGGTCGCCCCGCCAGCACAGGGTTAAAACCTCCACCTTTCGTAGAACTTGCAGCTGGCAAACGCCATTCTTTGCCCCAAAGATACTGGTGTGTTTCCGGGTGTCGCCGGGCTCAACCTGCTTCCAAAAACGTCGGCAAAAGCCCGCCGCCCTCATGAGACTCATTTATGACCGAACCTAACCCCCTGTTGAGCATCCAATTCAACGTCCCTTTCGATCGCATTACGCCCGAGCACGTTGAGCCCGCGATCGGCGTCCTGCTCAAGCAGGCAGAGTTGGCTCTCGAAG
Source organism: Pseudomonadota bacterium (assembly GCA_039796375.1). Lineage (GTDB taxonomy): Bacteria > Myxococcota_A > Polyangia > Polyangiales > Polyangiaceae > SZUA-265. The sequence goes on along the minus strand of JBDKJZ010000528.1, from coordinate 2,152 downwards.
AAATAGAGAACTGCCCGGATCCCCGCGACTATGGCAATACGCTCGGGGCACTCGACGTCGCAACAGAGTCCCTGGACACGGCAATGGGCGTCATCGGCCACCTAGAGTCAGTCGCGAGTACGACGGATCTAAGGCAGGCCTACAACAAGATTCAGCCTGAGGTCAGCGCCTTCTATGCTGGAATCGTCCTTCGCCCGAAGCTCTGGACGGCGATCAAGCAGTTTGCCAAAAGTGACGAAGCCCGCGCGCTGACCGGTGCCCGGAAACGATACCTCAAGAAGACGGTCGACGACTTCCGTAGAAACGGTGCTGACCTGGGCGAGGCAGGCAAAGAACGCCTGCGTCAGATCAGCCGCGAGCTCGCCGAGTTGACGAGCAAGTTCAGTCAGAACGTGGTTGACGAGACAGCCGCCTTCGAACTCCTCGTCGCGACGGAAGAAGAACTGAGGGGACTCCCTGAGCCCGCGATAGCTCAGGCGAAGGCTGATGCGGATGCTAAGGGGAAGAGCGGCTACCGTCTGACGCTACAGGCGCCCAGCTTGATACCCGTCTTGAACTACCTTGAAGATCGCTCGATCCGAGAAAAGATCTGGCGCGCCTACAACACTCGCGCTTCCAGCGGCGACTTGAGCAACGTAGACCTGACCGTTCAGATCTTGGCCCTAAGAAAGGAACAGGCCCAAGTACTCGGGTACAACAACTTTGCGGAGCTGGTGCTGGAGGACCGCATGGCCAAGTCTGCCCAGACGGCCCTTGCATTCATCACCGATTTGCACCAACGGAGCGCCAAGTTTTTCGAACGAGAAACCGCTGCCCTGGACGCGTTCCGCAATAGTACCTCTCACGATACAACCGCCATGTGTCCCTGGGACGTCGGCTACTACTCGGAGAAACAGCGCAAGGCCCTCTTCGACTTCGACCAAGAAGCCCTACGACCCTATCTCCCCATCGACCAGGTAATGGCAGGCCTGTTCGAAACTGCCCTGCGCCTCTATGGGCTCAGGATCACCCCCAATACCACTCTCTCTGTTTGGCATGAGAGCGTTAAGACCTACGACATCTTATCGGAGACTGGGGAGCACCTGGCGAGTTTCTACGCGGACCTTTTCCCTCGCGAGGAGAAGCGCGGCGGCGCTTGGATGAACTCTTTCATCTCGGGCACGCAAAAGGCGGGGAAACAATCCCCTCACCTGGGCTTGATCTGCGCCAACGTCACACCGCCTCTGGGCGACCGTCCCGCGCTCTTGACCCACGACGAACTCACGACGATGTTCCACGAGTTCGGGCACCTGCTCCATCACTGCCTAAGCCGCGTAGAAGTGCGTAGCCTCGCGGGCACAAACGTCGCCTGGGACTTCGTCGAGCTACCTTCACAGATCATGGAAAACTGGTGCTGGGAGAAGGACGCGCTGGACACGTTCGCAAAGCACTATGAGTCAGGGGAGACGATTCCTCAGGACCTGTTCGACAAGTTGAAGCGAGCGCGTACTTACCGCGCAGCAAGCGCAACGATGCGGCAACTGGGTTTCGCGAGAGTCGATCTAGGTCTGCACGTCGAATACCAACCGGGCGTCAACGGTGATCTCTTGACCTATGCCCGGGAAACGCTGCAGCCGTATGCGCCGACGCCCTTCCCCGAAGACTACGCGATGCTCGTGAGTTTCTCTCACTTATTCTCGAGTCCCGTCGGTTACGCCGCAGGGTACTACTCGTACAAGTGGGCTGAGGTGCTGGACGCGGACGCTTTCACTCGTTTCCAGAAGGAAGGCGTATTCAGCGAGCAAGTGGGCAACGAGTTCCGTCGGTGCATTCTTGAAGCGGGCGATTCGGAAGACCCAACGAACTTGTACCTAAACTTCATGGGGCGAGAGCCCTCGCTCGACGCGCTCATGGTGCGCTCCGGGCTAGTAGAGGCGGCCTAGACCGCCGCCGCTCCACTACGTCAGTGGCTCCGGCTGCCCCCGGTCGGCTTCTTCGGCGACGCCCAATACGGCGGCGAACTCACGCACCTCAAAGCATAACGTCCCCGTTCGGCGGCAACCGATAGCGGCGGTTCCGGGCAGCGCTCAACGTCAGCGCGCGAGCGCTTCGAGCTAGCCGCTACGGATTCAGCGTAGCAAGCCGAGCCATCTCGATGCGGTCCATCCGAAAC
>JBDKJZ010000527.1:0-4047 GCA_039796375.1 Pseudomonadota bacterium | reverse complement strand
GTTGTTCACATCGGACCATCCGTCGCCAAGCGAGAAAACACCGCGTGGTCCACCCAGCGCCCGCCCACGAACTCCGCCCGACGCGCCACCCCCTCAAACTGAAATGCCGCGCGCTTGATCACATTGAGGCTCCGGTGGTTGTCGGTCGCAGCGGCGCATCGAACCCGCTCAAACCCGACTTCGGCGAACGCGAACCTCAGGCAGAGTTCGACAGCTTCGTGCATCAGTCCGCAGCCGCAGGCGTTGGCGAGAAGCCAGTAACCCAGGTCGCAGTTTCGGTGCACATGAACACAATTATCGAGACCCACGATGCCGAGCAGTTGATCGCTCGCGCCGTCACGGATGCCGAAACGCAGAGCCCGACCCGAGTCCCAGTCGCGAGCGCACGATTCGGAGTAGCGTTGACTCGCCGCTGGGGTCGTATTGTAAGGGACCCACGGTAGCCAGCGCTCCAACGACTTTCGCGTGCGCTCCACGACGTCCCAAAGTTCGGGCCCGTCGGAGGGCTCGACCGGCGTCAAGTACACCCGCTGCGCCTTCAATGGAGCGCCACGGACGCGCGCGCGACTAGGGATCCGCAATCCGGTACTCGTAGGTCTCAGCGCGTCGCCAAACATGATTGCCCCTAATGGCACTCGACTCGTGCAACGAAAGGCTCCTCTACCGCAGCCTCATACCCACTCCACCCGACGACCCACGCCTGATCGTTACCCAACGTAGGAGGACCTTGGAGAACCCGCACAACCTGAGGCGTGGGCTGACTGAGGACGGAGCTGACGCGTCCGACGACGCTCGGGTCACCCAAGGCTTCCGAAGTAAATGGCGCTACCTTGACACGCTTTTCGCCACTTTCGTACCAGGCGACCAAGCCGCCATCGTGACCGAGCCCCATACCCGGCCGAGTCCCTCCGGCGGAAACCTGACGGCTCCATTGGGCGCCGCCATCACCGTTCAAATGGGCGAGCCACGCACCTAAGGGAACCTGTTCCCACGCGACGAAGCAGCCGGGCTCATGGCAGCGCAGCGTGGGTCGGTCGTGTTTCCCGGTAGGCGGCCCCAGCCGCTTCACGTCGCCCAAAAAGCGGTCCGCATCTTCGTCGCCCGGGGACTCGGCATCCCGAGCAGGGACCACGCCGTTCTCCGCCAATACGTCGCGAATGGTGACCCGCAACAGTTGCACTTGCTGGCTAGCCGTTCTCCGCAGGCTGAAAGCCACAAACAGCATATCGCCGACGACCTGAATCGAGGGGCGCGTAGCGTGGACCTTGTCGCCAACTGACGAGGCGTACCCGGTGATCGCAACGGGCTTCGTCAGAGGCACGAGCGCGGGACTCAGCTTCCGAACGAACAAATCGTGCACCCCAGGTCTGGAGGGTTCTACCCAAACGACCCAGAAGCTGCCATCCGGCTCACGCGCAATGGCCGGGTAGTAGGGGTGCGCAGGCACCTGGGAGCTGACTAGACAGGGCGCGGAGTTGACACCGGCTATCAGATCCACATTTCGGACGTAGACACCTGCTCCACTACCGGCAAAGTCCCAATAGAGGAGCCCCATCTTTTCACCGGCTGCAAAGAGTTCCGGCTCTCGCACACGGGTGGCCTCTGGAGTGAAGTTAACCGCCGGCATCGCGCGACGCAGCGCCGGGTCCGCTAGAGCTGCGCGTGCGTGGACGTGCCCCTCTGAACCCTCGCTGTCCGCCCACGTGATCACTAGCCCGGCGTCAGTCTGCAAAGCTGAGGGCTTGGAGCTCTCGCTGATTGCACCAAACTCGCGCGGGTGACCGAGCGCTCGCAGAACGCAGCTGCCACGCGAGCTGTCGAGCGCAACCGAGCTATGAGTCAAAAGCGATCTCGCTGCTTTTCCTTGGCCCAGGCTGAACGCAGCCTGAAACTTCTCCAGAGCGAGCTTCGGTTGCTCATCGAAGAGTAGCTGCTGGGCCTCAGATACCAGCTCAGCGTCCCTCCCCACCTCGGCGGGTGATAGCGTGGAATCCGGCGCGGTGCGCTTGCCTGCCCAAGAGCTAACCCCGACGATCACAGCCACTCCTAATGCACAGCCCGCGAACACTCCGAGCTGCCGTCGCCCCAAGCGGCTCGGCGGGTTCATCACGGACGCTCCGCTCGCTACCGGCGTTTTCTGCACGCCGACGGGCTGGGTTTGGCCAACACGGGCCGCCTCTTCTGGGCCGCGGCCCCCCCCCGGTTCACCAACGTTGTGCGTTGAACCCTGCGCCGCGACGTCCGGGGTTTTAGGGCCGAGCGCAGGAACGGGTGCGGGGCCGTGAGGGGCCAGGCTATCGCTGTAGCCTCCGCTGAGCGCCCGTTCCAGCTCCAGGATGAAAGTATCGGCGTCAGGGAAGCGCTCATCGACGTTGCGCGCGAGCGCCCGCTTGAACCAATCCTCAAATGCCTGAGGCAAGTCAGGGTGGAACCTCCGTGGGTTCGGCAGTGGAGCGTTCGCAACTTGGGCGAGTATCATGGCTACGCCCTGGTCGATTTCCCAAACAGTCCTACCAGTCAGCATCTCGTAGACGATGCAGCCCAACGCCCAGAGATCAGAGCGCCCATCGACGTTCGATTTGCCGCTGGCCTGCTCAGGACTCATGTAGGCAGGAGTGCCAAACAGCGCGCCCTCCTTCGTGAGTCGAGCGTTGTCGGATTCTTGTTGGGGCTCGTAAAACTTCGCGAGCCCAAAATCGACCACCTTGGTGAGACGTAGGTTGTCCTCCCCGGTCGTCAGAAAGATGTTCTCCGGTTTGAGGTCCCGGTGAACGATGTTCATTTGATGCGCCTTCTTCAGGCCCTTCGCCACGTGAGTCGTGATCTGCAAGGCCGCCGTAGCGGTCAGCCTACGCACCCTTGCGAGGTGCTCGTATAGGCTCTCGCCTTCGAGCAGCTCCATCACGATGAAGGGCCGCTCGCTGTACGTCCCGACGTCATAGACTTCGCACACGTAGGGGCTGACGATTTTTGCAGCTGCCCTCGCCTCCCTCAGGAAGCGCTCAGTCACTGTTCGAGACGTCGCGTACTCAGCAGCCAGCAACTTGACGGCCACGGCTTTGCCCAGCTCGACGTGCTCCGCAGCGTACACCGTAGCCATGCCACCGCGCCCGATTTCCAGACCGACGCGGAACTTGTCACCCAGGAGCTCCCCGCTCGGAACTTCGCCACCGGCCTTCGTCATGGTACCAATAGAGTTCTGTTAAGACGGCGATTTGTGACTACCACTGGTGGAGCATCCTACAATGGGGATCGCCCTATTGGGGACCCTCTGAATCGCGAATCAACAGCCGCCGAGTCGCAGGCGCTAGCTCCCAGAGCTCTGGGGCGCCGGCTAGATGAGACTTGAGCGAAGCTGCGGCGAGCGTGTTCCAAAAACCCACAGCTCGATACCGACCGGCAGCGACGAGCTTAAGCGCCGCTGCGAAGGCTTTACCGGTGTAGGTATGCTCCAAGACCAAACCCACCGCTTGCGCCCTGTCTATCGCGGAGCGCCCCTCGGCCGAGGGCCTACCGTACCCGCCGGCGACGAAGTCCATATCCAGGGATAGCAGATGTTCCAGCTCCGCCCAGAGTCTCTGGCGACTGTATCGCTCTCCGCGCTGCGCTGCCCGCTTCCAGGCGAGACGGTACGCCTGCGCCAACACCATTGGTCGAACAGCCGGGTTGTGATTCACGCCCACACCAACCACCGTGCAGGGTAAGCGACGCTCCATCAATCCCACGAGTAGTCCAGCGGCAGTGCTGCCGGAACCTACGGCGACGACCAACGCCTCCGGAAAGCCCGCTGCGCCCGACTGCGTGTACAGCTCCCCAACGGCATCAGCGAACCCTTCCGCGCCCTGAGTCCCCATTGCGCCGGGCCCGATCCAGGCGTCATCTCCGCCCAGGAGCGAAGTGGCGAGACTGAAGGCCGCGCGGGCCGAAGTCATTGGGATGATCTCTAGGCCTAGGGAGACGGCTGCCCTCAGATTATCAACGACATGCGCGGTTTCGAGCTGAGGAAACATGAGAGCGGCCACCTCAAACCCCTCGCGCCTCCCGTAC
>JBDKJZ010000526.1:0-4048 GCA_039796375.1 Pseudomonadota bacterium | reverse complement strand
GGACGCTCACGGCGCGATCCACATCAAAGCGGGCGACATCATCGATGTGTTCATCGAAAGCCGCGAGAGCGACGACGGCCTGATCAGCCTCTCGAAAGAGAAGGCTGACAAGATGAAGGTTTGGGATGAGATTTCGGGAGCGTGTGAACGCGACGAAATCATCGAGGGCACCATCTGCCAGCGCGTCAAGGGCGGGCTAAGCGTGACGATCAAGGGCGGCGTTAAGGCGTTCCTGCCCGGCTCTCAGGTGGATCTGCGCCCCGTGCGCAACTTGGACAAGCTGCTCGGTCAGAGTTACGAGTTTAAGGTCATCAAGTTCAACAAGAAGCGCGGAAACATCGTGCTTTCTCGTCGCGTGCTGCTTGAGCGCGAGCGCGATGAAATGAAGCAGAAGACGCTGCAGACATTGACCGAGGGTCAAGTGCTCGACGGGACGATCAAGAACCTCACCGAGTACGGCGCGTTCGTGGATCTCGGTGGCATCGACGGCCTGCTCCACATCACCGACATGTCCTGGGGACGCGTCAATCACCCCGGCGAGGTCTTCAAGGTCGGCGACAAGGTCACCGTCAAGGTGCTCAAGTACAACGCTGAGACCGAGCGCGTCAGCCTGGGCCTAAAGCAGACCCAAGAAGACCCTTGGAACCACGTCCAAGAGGCCTATCCGCTCGGCAAGAAGGTCGGCGGCAAGGTGATGAGCATCACCGACTACGGCGCGTTCGTCGAACTCGAACCGGGCGTCGAGGGCCTGATTCACGTCAGCGAAATGAGCTGGACCAAGAAGGTCAAGCACCCTTCGAAGATGCTGGAAGTGGGCCACGAGGTGGAGTGCCAGGTGCTCGAGGTGGACTCGCGTGCCAAGCGCATCAGCCTAGGTCTCAAGCAGCTTGAGCCCGATCCCTGGTCAGTCTTCACCGATAAGTACCAACCCGGTGACAAGATCGCTGGTAAGGTCCGCTCGATCACCGACTACGGTGTGTTCGTCGGCATTGAAGAGGGTGTGGACGGTATGGTTCACAAGACCGACCTCTCTTGGACCGTCAAGGTCAACCACCCCCAGGACATGTTCCAAAAGGGCGACGACGTGGAGGCGATCATCCTCTCCATCAACCACGACGAGAAGAAGGTTAGCCTCGGAATTCGCCAAATCTTCGATGACCCTTGGGGCATGATGATGGCGAACTTCCCGCCCGGAACGGTGGTCGAAGAAGCTCTTTGTACCAGCGTTGCTGAATACGGCGTCTTCCTCAGGCTCGCTGACGGCGTTGACGGCTTGTTGCCCAACAACGAGTGCACTGACGAGCAGCGTCCCAAGCGTGGTGACAAGGTCAAGTGTGAGGTTTCGAACATCGACTCGATGGACCGACGCATCACGATGACCATGCGCGACGTGGGTCAAAACCCAGTGTCCGAGCAGGGGACGTCTGTTAAGCGCGAATCAAAGAGCGCCGCAGCCGGGACCGGTAAGGGCAGCACGTTGGGTGATCTCCTGAAGGAGAAGTTTGGTGACAAGCTGGCTTCGCTTGCAGGTAGCGGCGACGGCGACGATACCGAAGAAGGCGCCAGCTAAAGCTGAAACACGAACGCCGCCTCAGCCCGAAAGGACTGGGCGGCGCTCATCCACAAGCCGCTCTTGAGTAGCGGCTCATTTTCAAGGATCAAGTGGCGAACGAGTCTCGTAAGCTCAGACGCTCTGTGCAGCCCCCTACGTCTCGTGGCGTGGGGGCGTCCCAGTCTTCCGTTCCGCAAGTTGCGGACCCACTGGCGCGCGGCGCGATGAAGCAGATGGCGCTTCGCCTGGGGTTAATCCTCGGTGCGGTGTGGCTGGTCGGCGGATTGATCGCAGCCATGTCCGTATCCGAGTGGACGACCTGGTTGGGCATAGGCGTACCTGCGGTCCTGACGGTTGTTGTCGTCGGAGTCGTGATTTGGGCCCTACGTCGGGCCAAGAACGCCCAAGGCGTTGCTGGCATCCTCGCGGGTGTCCGGACCGACGAAGACCGCAAGCGTGCTCTGGATCGCCTGGACGAAGACTTCAAGAGCAACGATCCAGCGGCCATTTTCGCGAAGGCCCAGCTGCAGATGCAGGACGACCCCAAGCAGGCGCTTCGTACGCTTGAGCAGGTCAATCTCTCTAAGGTGATGGCTGCGGTCGCGGACGAGGCGAGGGCGCAACGTGGCATGATCCACCTTATGCTTGGGGAGGTGACTCAAGCGCGTGATCTGGCCGATGGTATCGACCTATCCCGTCACCAAGATGACCGCACCAAGGCGATGATGAGCGCGGTGATCGCGGAGGCTTGGGCCAGGACCGGGCAAGCCGCTAAGGCTGTGAACACGATTGAGCTCTTCAACCCGGAAGAAGCCAGCCTAGAGCAGCTACGCCCACAGATCTACCGCGCGCAGGCTTTTGTCTACGCTTACGCGAACAAGCCCAAGGCGATGCGCCGGGCACTCAAGAAGCTCGTCCAGATGGACGCGCGAATACTTGGGGGGTTCATGGTCAAGAAGACCCACCCATTGCTTCAGAAAGAAGCCAAGCTGATGCTTGAACAGAGCGGCCAACTACCGCGAAAAATGCAGTTTCAGCGTAGCTAGCACGACGCCCATTCCGACCTAACGCCGCGCTAGCAGTAGCGACCTCGCTCGCGCTCCACAGCTCTCTCGTTTGAGGGTAGGGACGCTAGTGAGTTCAGGACGGGTGACGTCGCCGGCCTAGGCCGAGCCACGCAACCGTATTAGCCGCGGCCAACCGTTCCTACCTGCTTCAGGTTGATCTCGGGCAATAGCTCGGAAAAGCTCATCACCTTGAGTTCACTGAGATCATTTTCGAGTAGTTTTCTGACGAAACGGCGAATGTCGGACTGCGTGAGCAGCACGGGAGCTGCGCCGCCATGCTCGGTGATTGCGCCTTCCAGCGCTCGTCGCGTTGCCCGCACGATGTCGCGACCCGCAGCGGGCGCTAGAGTTAAGAAGCTGCCCACGCTAGTGCGGCTAATTGCGCCGCGAATGGTCTCCTCGACGTCCGGCGTGAGCAGCATCACTCGTAGTTCAGGAGCGCCCCCGGTCACTTCGTACGTCAAGTGACGCCGCAGCTGACTCCGAACATATTCCGTCAAGTTGAGCGGATCCTTGTCCGCAGTAGCCACTTGAGCCAGCGACTCCAAGATACCCTTGAGGTCGCGAATGCTGACCCCCTCTTCGACGAGGCGACGCAGGACGTCCGCTAGGAGGGGTAAGCTGACGGGCTTCGGGGTCACTTGCCGGACTGTGGCCGGCGACACCTGCTCAAGCTTGTCGAGCAGCACTTGGGTCTCGCTGATCCCCAGGTAGTCGCTTGCCCGCGCGCGCAGAGTAGGCAGGATCTGGTCCATCACGTATTGAGCGACCTCCGCGTCTCTTAGGCCCTCGGGGAAACGCAGCACTTGGGTGGGAACCTCATACAGAGAGAGCACCGCGTGTCTGTCAGGCAGCTCCGCGTTGCTCTGGCTGAGACACGCCGGCATCGGAACGCCGAGCTCACGGAAGAGTAGTTCGCGCGCCGCGTTGCCCACAGAGCGTAGGCCCGGACGGAGCAGTCGGCCGCCTCGGGTTTCATCCTCCATGAGCGTTTCGAGATCGGGACTGAACTCCAGTGCCCAAGGGATAACGACGGGGACAAAGCGCTGAGCTTTGGTTCGTGGCTCATTCTGAACCGGCTCTGAGGCCATGCCCGGAACCTCCGATTCAGAAGCTTTTTGGGGCAGGCGAGAGATGCCAAGCAGAGCTAGGCCGATCACAACCAACGGTAGGGTTGGCATCCCCGGAACGAGCCCCAGCGCTACCACAAAGAAGGCCGCAACCGTCAGGGCCTTTGGTGCACGGAACAGCTGTGACCCAAGCTCGCGTCCGAGCGCTGTGTCTTTTTCTTCGCTGGCGACGCGAGTGACCAAGATACCCGCTGCGGTCGACAAGAGCAGTGCCGGGATTTGCGACACCAAGCCGTCGCCAATGGTGAGCAATCCGTAGCGCTTCAGCGCGAAGCCCACCTCCATATCTTTCTGCATTA
>JBDKJZ010000525.1:0-4053 GCA_039796375.1 Pseudomonadota bacterium | reverse complement strand
GATCCACTTCGAACTCACTCCGCTGCCATCAGGCGTCGCGATTACGAGCGTCGCGGACCAGAGTGCGCGGTGGGAGAAGTGCGTTGCGGCGGTCGCCGCCTACGTGCTCTCGCAAGGGTCCCCGCGTGCTGCGGCGCTGTTACCGCAGCTGCTCGCGGGCCAGAGGGTGCAGCTGGGTCGACTCTCGGCTGCAGCTCGCACCGCGCTCATTCGCAGCGGGATAGCCGAAGGGGGTCGCAATCGCCTTCGGCCGGTGCCCGAGTTCGTCCAGGCCGCGGCGCGTTATCGCGAGCAGTTCCTGCGGGGCGAGCTGGAGGCTAGCGCTTACACGGCGTGGTTAGCCGAGTTCCTGGTGGTGTACCTGGCATCAGACGACCCGTCGGCGGTGCGCCGCGGTCTCGATCGCGTGGGGCTTCCCGCGATGCTCCGCGCCGCGTAGCGCCGGGTGTTACCCCTCGGCGACGAAGCCGAAGGCTCTGTCGTGCACGTAGACTAACTTGCAGTCTTCGATGTACCGCGCGTCGTGGATACGGTTCGCCTGCACGTAGCCGACGTCTCCGCTCCGGAGTGTTATCGGTTCGCCGTCAGGTAAGAGCTCCCCGCCGCTCTTGGTGAAGAACTGCACGACCATCTGGCCTTCAACCACCACGGTCATGTCGTCCCCGGGATGGGAGTGCGGCGGTTCACTGCTGCCCGCGACCCAACGCTCCAACATCACCTCCGCGCCGTTCGGATTACCGGGATAGGTGGTGCGCAGGGTGAACCCCGGCGGCCCGTCAGCTGGGCTAACATGGTTTTCCCAAATGGCGCTGCTGGCGTGTTTAGAAGCGTGTGGTTTTGACATAGCTCGGTCGGAGCAGACTAGTTCATTCAAGCTCGCTGCCAAACTCTTCGAAGCATTAGACGTCTATTTTTGAATTCAACGCAGTACGTGCCTGTTGGTTGGCCCCACCTAGCCCGCCACTCGGCAATCGTCGAACACGCCGCTCGTGACCCACAGTCGCGCGGCCAAGTGGGCGATTAGGGGTGGGGTAGCTGGTGCCCGCTCGGCCTAGCTACCCCACCTACTTTTTCGGTCTGCGCAGGGCGAACCTTGGTCGAGATGTTCACTAGCGCTTTCAGCGCTTCGGGCCGCAGGCGCGTCCCGAACGTCTACCTGCGTGGAAAGCGCCAGCGAGAGCTGGACCTTGTCCACTCCGGTTCGGGGTGATGCACGGCTCCATCTATTCGCGCGCCTCAGCAACCAGAAATCGCTATTCGTCGGCGCTTGGTTTCGTTACCCACACGTCGCCGAGCGCCAGAGCGTCGACGCCCGACGCCGAGAAGGTAGTCAGCGCTTCCGTGGGCGTGCACACGATCGGTTCTTGGATGTTGAAGGACGTATTGAGCAGCACCGGCACGCCTGTGATCGCTTCGAAGCGATCGAGCAGGCCCCAATAGCGGGGGTTCACGGAGCGGTCGACCGTCTGTGGGCGCGCGGTACCGTCCACGTGGGTAACGGCCGGGATCGATGAGCGCTTCTCCTCGCGGACGGGCACGATGATGGTCATGAACGGCGAGGGCTGCCCGATGTCGAAATACTCGCTCGCCTTCTCGGCCTTCACCGAGGGGGCAAATGGTCGAAAGAGCTCGCGCTTCTTGATCTTCTCATTCAGCGTGTAGCGCACGCCATCTGAACGCGGGTCGGCCAAGAACGAGCGGTTACCGAGCGCGCGCGGGCCGTACTCCATTGCACCCTGGAACCAGGCCATGACCCCGCCCTTCGACAGAAGCTCTGCGGATCGCGACAAGAGCACGTCCTCCGAGACCGTCTCGGCGCGCAAGGCGGGGAAGCTCGCGAGCGCGGAAGCGATCTCGGCGCTGCTGAAGGCGGGACCGAACTGCGCGTGCATCAGCGGCTCAGGTCGTTGCCCGGTGAGCTCAGAGTAAAGGAGCATTGCCGCGCCGAGTGCACCCCCTGCGTCGTGCGGGACGGGCGGCACATAAAGCTCTTCGAACAGGCCACTCGCGAGGATCTTGCCGTTAGCGGTGCAGTTGAGCCCACAGCCGCCCGCGATCACGAGCGAGTGCATGCCTGTTTGCTTTTTCAGATCCGCAGACAGATCGAGCACCACCTCCTCGAAGGCACGCTGCGCGGACGCTGCGATATCCCGATGCCGATCGTCGAAGGGAGCGTCCTCCGAGCGGGTGCGAGGGGGACCGAAATGGTCGGCGAAAGGCCCGGAGAAGATCCCTCGCAACGCGCGATGGTAGTCGAGCGCCCCGGTGTTGAGCGCGTAGGTGCCGGGCGCAGGGGTCGTGAGCTGGTGGTCGCGGATCCAGCGCGAGCCGCTGGGATCGCCGTACGGGCTCAAGCCCATCAGCTTGTATTCCCCGTCGAGCATCTTGAAACCGAGGTAGCCCGTGATGGCGGCGTAGAAGTGCCCGAGCGAATGCGGCAGCTTGTGCTCTCGCAGGACCTGAAGCGTAAGGCCCCGCCCCGCACCTACAGTCGTGCAGGCCGCCTCCCCCGCGCCGTCCATGATCAGCACCGCCGCTTCTTCGAACGGTGACGCGAAGAATGCGCTCGCCATGTGGCAGAGGTGATGATCGAGGAAGCGCACGCTTTTCGGTTGCGAGCCGAAGCGCTGTTCCAAGTGGCGTGCGGTCTGGAACAAGCTGCCCCACCCAGAGTCCTGCCCGGTTGCGGAGGCGCCTTGCCAGATGGTGAGAGCGCGCCGAGCCTTTTCCAGGAAAAGCTTCGGATCCTTGAGCGCTGTTTCGATCAGGTAGCGCGCGCGGTGGCCAAGATCGTAGGGGTTCCAATACACGGCCACGTGATCCACATCGCCTAGCGAGAGGCCCTGGGTTCCGAGCACGAATTCGATCGCGTGGTACGGAAAGCCCCCGTCATGCTTGACGCGACTGAACCGCTCTTCTTCGGCCGCGGCGACGACTTTGCCGTCCCGCATGAGCACTGCGGACGACTCGGTCATGGTGGCGAGGCCGAGGATGTACATTAGGAAACGAGGGTCTCCGCGGGCCGGAAGGCGTAGTGTTCGGAAAGCGCACGGAGCTTATCCCCGGCCGACGCACGACCGAGGCGCCGCATCCAATCCCCGCCCCGCTGTTTCACAAAGCCCGGCGGATAATCGAGCGCCGGCGCCGTCGGATCGACGTCATAGGGATGGAGGTAGATGACAGGAACGAAGCGGAGCATTTCGGCACGGGAGAGCAAGCCGCGGATCAGGGGCAGCGGCAAGAGTCGAAAATATGTGCCGCCGATGACGGTCAGGCGCTTGGGGCCGAAGCCGAGCGAGCAGAGGGGGAGCTCCCGGACGCGGCCGCCGCTGCCTTCCAGATACAGCGCGTTGTTCGACGGCATGGAGGCCATGCGGAGCGAGCTGTCGAGCAGAAATCCCGCCTCAGCGAGGGTCTCGCCGAACCAAGGATCACAGCCGTCGGCGCTGAAATACGGCGCGCGGTAGGAGACGACCGGAGCACCCGAAGCGTCCTCAAGCGCGCGCTTGGCGGCGGTCACATCGGCCCTGAACGCATCAGGCCCCTGATGCGCGACTCGCTGGTGCTCATAGCCGTGGCAGCCGAGCCGATGCCTCTCAGTGACGCTGCGCCACACGCTCGGTGCGAGCTCTCCGACGAGCCTGCCCACGCTAAAGAACGTCGCGGTCGCGCCGCAGCTATCGAACAGTTCGAGCAGAAGTTCGACCTGCCGCTCAACTTCCGATGGATTCGCCGGCTGCGGTTGGCGCAGGTGATCCCTGAGCTCCTGGCGCCGGTAGTCTTCCAGGTCGACCGTGAGGATCGCGGAGGTTCTGGTCGAAGCGGGCCCCATCATGGTGAGGAAGCTAACCTGAAATCCGCACGTTCGTCGAGCGGAACTCTCCATTGATTCGAGGGCGCGATGCCTAGTTGTTGGCTACCGTGCTCGAGGGAGCTAGAGGTGGCTTCAGTCGGGGCTACTGCCGCAGCCGGTACATTTGTTCTGCGCGCTGCATTTGGAAGCGCTTGGGTCTTTGCAGTTGCAGCCTCGGCCCGTGGCGAAAACGCAGGGAA
>JBDKJZ010000524.1:0-4053 GCA_039796375.1 Pseudomonadota bacterium | reverse complement strand
TGATGTTGATGGCGCGGTCAATGGGGCGCTTGAGATGTCGCAGCGCTTCGCGACCAGCCGCACCGTGAGCGACTGCCTAGCCACCCAGTGGTTTAAGTACGCTCACGCGAGAACGCCTCAACCCCTAGACCAGTGTTCCGTCGGCCGCCTTCAAGAAAAGTTGGCCAGCAGCGGTGGAGACATTCGGGAGTTGCTAGTTGGCTTGACACAAACGGACGCATTTCGCTTCGTGCGCAAGGAGGGCCTATGAGCCTCATCGTATCCCGCAAGTTCCATCATCTGAATCGCCGAACCCTTTTGAGAGGTGCACTCGGCGCCGCCATTGCGCTCCCCTGGATGGAAGTGTTTCAGCGCTCGGCTTCTGCTCAACAAGCGGCCCCGCGCCGCTTGGTGATCTTCATTCACCCAAACGGTGTGATGCCTGAGCAGTGGTTCCCGGAGACACCGGGCCCGAACTATGAGGTCAAGTTCAGCGTTGAGCCGCTCACGCCGTTCAAAGACCGCATGATCATGCTTGGCGGTGTGGACACCAGTAGCGCCATGGGCAAGCGCAACCCGAGCGGGCACACACTCGGGGCGGCTCATCTCCTGACGTGCAACGACACGACGCGGGACGGTCAGTTTGACGGCATTGGCTACGCCAATAGCATCAGCTTTGACCAGGACCTGGCAAACCACATCCAAGAAGGCCGTCCACTGAAGTCATTGAACACTGGCATTCAATCTGACACGGCTGCGAGCGGTGAGATGCCTCGGGTCCGCTACTCCTACGCTGGCTCCGATCAGCCGATCATTCCAGAGCACCGACCCCAGCTGGTCTTCGACAAGATTTCAGGATTTGCAACGCCGACCGACCCCGCGTCCCAGGCTCAGCGTGAAGCCCTACGCCGAAGACGGGTGAGCGTGCTCGACTTGGTGGAGCAAGACCTCCAAGACACGAGCAGCAACTTGGGTACAAGTGATCGTGCGCGGCTGGATGAGTACCTGACTCAGCTTCGAGAGGTGGAGACTGCGGTCAGTAACCAAGTGGCTTTGAGCTGCGACCTTGCGACCCGGCCCCAGGACGCAGACTTTGCGCAAGACGCCGATATTCCTATTATCGCCAAACAGCTGCTCCAGCTGACTCAGTTTGCGATGCAGTGCGACATGACGCGTGTCGGTGTGTTTCAGATCAAGGGTGAGCAGTCGTATATCAACTATTCACGCATTGCGGATCCTATCCTCGATGGTATCAGCGGCAGCAATCATCACGACATCTCGCACCATCCAGACGACAGTATCGCCAAGATCTGCAAGCTGCACTCCAAGTTTCTGGCAGACTTTGCCACCGGTCTAGATGCGGTCAACGAGGGCCCGAACACTCTCCTCGATAACACCATCATCCTGTACACCAACGCCATCGAACACGGGGGGCGACACAACTTTGACAACTTGCCCCATGTGCTTCTGGGCGGCAAAGGTGTGCTTGCGCCCGGTCACTACGCTAAGTTTGACGGTCGAAGTAACAACGATCTGTTTGTGACGCTGTTTCAAGCCTTCGGGGTCGACAAGACCACCTTCGGCGATCCCGCGTTCGTCGAGGGCGTGTTGCCGGGCATCCTCGCCTAGTCACTGCGAGTGCGGCTGGGCAGTCATCGACGTTGGTTCGGTGGCGTGTCCCAGTGGTCCGACCTTACTAAGCCCGGTGGTCGACCCACTAGGCCCGGTCGTCACGCATAGACGGCACGGTGGTGGAAATTCCACCGAGTTCGCCGCCACCACCATGGCCGTGCGTATTCGTAGCTGGGCATCGCGCATCGCTCCCGTTCGGCGTCCCCGGCACCTCACGACCCGTGAAAGTCCGAGCCGCGACCAATTTTCCAGCGATCCGAGAAAATCGTGAATTCGCTCGTAGGCGTAGTCCGAAGTGCACGGCGGGCGTGACTGATCAGAGGTGAGCAGCTGTGGCGCCGCGCCGACCGCGTGGGGGGCTAGTGGCTCAAGGTGCGTGGAAGGAATTGCGTATGCGACACGAATACACGAAGCGATCGAGGTCAATGCCCCGCCCTGTGAGGTTGGTGGCAGCGCTCACGGTTTTGGGACTGACGGCTTGCTCGCAGGAGCCTAGCGACGTGCCTGAGCCCATAGTTCCGATGGCCGCTGGCGGCGCAGGTGGTGGTGAAGTTATTTCACCAGTGGTGGGCGGAATGGGCGGAATGGACTCTACGGCGATGACGGGACCCTTCCCGACACCGACTTGTGAGACGCAGGCCAAGGGCGCTCCGCTCCGTCGCCTGAATACCTTTGAGCTGCGTAACACCTTGGGCGACCTGTTCCCCACCGCCCCGGTCGATGTATCGATTCTGCCCGGTGAAACGGAAGGCAATGGCTTCTACAACGATGCGCGAGAGCAGAAGGCCTCAGCCCTGCTCGTGGAAGGGTATCGGTACTTGGGCCAACAGTTGGGTGGTGTCGTGGCCGCCGACGACGCGACGGCCGCTGGGTTTGCAGGCTGTGCAGCGGCGGACCCGGGCTGCCCTGCAGCCTTCATCAAGAGCTTCGGGTTACGCGCCTTTAGGCGGCCGCTGAGCGCCGAGCAAGAGCAGCTGCTTACTGAGGTGTTTGGTCTCGGGCAGACGAACGCTGGGTTTGCAGGCGGAGTGAGGGCAGTGATTGAGGCGGTCGTCCAGCTTCCCCAGTTCCTCTATCGGCTCGAGTTTCCTGATACGGTCGCCGGCGCCAACTATGCGCTGCTCGATTCCTACGAAATGGCGACGCGGCTGTCCTATTTCTTGTGGGGCACAGCTCCAGATCAGGCGCTCCTCGACGCGGCGGCCGCAGGGGCGTTGACGAGCCGCGAGCAGGTGCAGACGCATGCGCGGCGAATGGTGGACGATCCTCGCGCGCGACGCGTCGTCGAGTACTTCCACGGGGCGCTCTTCAAGGTCAGCGGCGCTCCCAAACTACAGCGCGCAGCAGAGGAGTTTCCGAGTTTCGTGCCCGGTATGGGCGAGCTTTTCCTACGCGAAACCCAGGGTTTTCTGTCGCACATTGTGTTCGACGCCCAAGGAAGTATGGGGGACTTTTACACGGCCCCCTACACGTTCCTGAATGAGCCGCTCGCGAAGTTCTACGGAATTCCGGGAGTGGTCGGCAACGACTTTCAGAAGGTAGAAGTAGACCCAGTCCAGCGGGGTGGCTTGCTCACTCATGCTAGCGTGCTCGCGATGACGACGCCCGGGTCGTCGACCAATCCGGTCGTGCGTGGCGCTTTCATGAATCATCAGGTGCTCTGCGTTCCCGTACCACCGCCACCAACAAACTTAGGTGTGATCACGGCCCCGCAGATTCAGCCAGGAGTTTCGGTGCGTGAGTCGTTCCGGCAGCATCGAGATAGTCCCGATTGCGAAGACTGCCACAAGCTGCTGGATCCCCCCGGGTTCGCCTTCAGCAACTATGATGGGGTTGGGCACTGGCAGGAACTGGATAATGGTGTGGCCGTCGACGCGAGCGGCGAAATCGCGGCGACGGACTTCGCCGGCCCGTTCACTGATTTGGCTGACCTCAGTGGCAAAGTAGCCAAGAGCCAGCAGGTCCACGACTGTTACGTCGGCCATTGGCTAACCTTCGCCTACGGCCGAACACAAGAAGGAGCTGACACCTGTGTGAGCAATCAGTTGCGCTCAGGTTTCTATCCCGACGGTAACGTGAAAAACCTCGTGGTGTCGCTGACTCAGACGGACGCCTTCATGCTCAGCCCCATTCCGGCCATTCAATAAACGTGAAGCAGATTCAGGAGCGAAGACCATGATTACCTCTAAGAACCGACTCAGCCGGCGAACGGTGCTCCGCGGCGCGGGTGTTTGCGCCACCTTGCCTTTTCTCTCCGCGATGCTCAAACCCGGGCAGAGCTACGCTCAGGACATCCCTAAGCGACTCGTTATTTTCTACACGCCTGGGGGCGTGGGCAACTTGTACAATGAGTGGCTGCCTGGGCCCAACATGGAGCTGACGACGCTGACGCAGCCTCTTGAGCCCTTCAAGCAGAAGCTCACCTTCATAGCGGGTACTGAT
>JBDKJZ010000523.1:0-4063 GCA_039796375.1 Pseudomonadota bacterium | reverse complement strand
ATACGGAACCTGGCCACGCGCCACTAAGTCTTGCAGGTAGTAACCGAACTCAAGCGGGTGCGTGTTGCGTTGCTCAAGCGTCGGAATGTTCTTCGTCGGGTCCTCGTCATTGACCTGGAACAGCGTCCCAAGGTCTCCCGGCGCCGCAGCAGCGGCAGAGGCCACCAGCAGTGACCCGAACACAACCGAAGCTCGGATCGCGGGAAAAACACAACGCAATCGGGCTTGCATCGCACTTGGGTTCTCAGATCGGTCCATTGCAGTGGCGCGACCCTTATCACAGGCTTCGTGGCGTCTCTGCAACGGACCTGCGACAAGTTGAAAGCGCGGTCTCTATAGCGTTGAACCCGTGTGCAGTCTGGACGCTTCCGAGAACCGTCCGATGTGGCGTTTGCGTTAAAGCTTCGCAACGTCGTACCTGCCCGCTTTACTTCCTCTGGGGCGCCGCATACACACCGCCCCATGTTCGTCGTGCGCCTACTGTTTACGCTAATGTTTTTCGCGGTCGTTGCTTCCTGCGGAAGCGAACAATCGTTGAAGGAGCGCGAACAGATTACCGGCACGCTGTCCCTCCCACTTGGCGCCGAGACCCAAAGCGGCGCCAGCTACCGTCTCACCGACGCATCGTTCACTGTAACCAACGTCGCTACCGGAGCTAGCCAACAGGTCCTAGCGAACGAGGCCCCCGGGCAATCCGCCAAGCTCACTCTGCCGACGGGTAAGTACAAGGTTGAACTCGCGCCGCTGGGCCCCAAGTTCACCATGCTCAGGACAGTTTCGGGTAGCGCGCCGGTGCAGGCTAGCAACGTCGAGCTCACCTCCCCTGCTGAGGTCGAAGTTCCCGTCAAAACGGGTCAGGAGAGCAAAGCCGTGTTCCACTTCTTGGTGGATGGGGTCGTTGTAAAACTGGGTGGTGAGCTTGTGATTACCATCGAGGTCAACGAGCGACCTCCGCCGGCACCGGCTGCCGACGCCAGCACCCCAGCGTTAGACGCGGGCGCAGGGGACGCGGGTATTGAGGAAGACGGCGGTGCTGAGGATGCCGGTGCTGAAGACGCCGGTGTTGAAGATGCCGGCCCCGCGCGCTGCGGCGATGGCAAGGTGAACCAGCCCGAAGAAGAGTGCGACGACGAAAACGACGATGAGACGGACGGCTGCTTCAGCAGCTGTACCCTGGACTGCATTTGCGGAGATTATATCCAGTGTTCGGTGGAGTCGTGTGACGACGGGAACCTCGCGGACGGCGACGGCTGCAGCGCCCAATGTGCTCTCGAAGGAGTCGGAGCGGGCGGCGCTGGCGGAGAAGGTGGCACCGCCGGTGAAGGCGGTACTAGCCAGGGTGGCGCTGGCGGAACAGGTGGCAACGCACAGGGCGGCAACGCACAGGGCGGCAACGCACAGGGCGGCAACGCACAGGGCGGCAACGCTGGACAGGGTGGAAGCTCCGATCTTAACCCGGACTGCGTTGGCTGCCTGGATATCAATATCCCTGACAACCTGAACCAGGCTTGTTCGGGGGACGCCGAGTGCGCCGCGGTTCGTGACTGTGTCGTCGACTCCAACTGCTTCCAGACTGGCAAGTCCCCGTCGGAGTGTTACTGCGGACCCGCAGCTAGCATCGGCGACTGCTCGGCAGCTGCATTCGTTCCCACCGGTTTGTGCGTATCTGAAATTCGTGCGGCTTTGACCAAGGACGGCCAAGCCCTCGACAACGCCAGCGTCGTGGCCGCTATGGCCGCGGCCACCACCACCTCGGGTAAAGCCTTCGGCATACTCATCCCGGCTACCGACTTCGGCATCTGCATCGCGGAATGTTCACTATGAACCACACTATCAGCACTTTGTTCGCCGTCCGACCGCTTCG
Organism: Pseudomonadota bacterium; assembly: GCA_039796375.1. Taxonomy (GTDB): domain Bacteria; phylum Myxococcota_A; class Polyangia; order Polyangiales; family Polyangiaceae; genus SZUA-265. The sequence goes on along the minus strand of JBDKJZ010000523.1, from coordinate 2,199 downwards.
CCTCCTAGGCATGGCACTCGTCTTCCTGGCGTTGCTGCCAAGTTGCGGAGGGCTCGATCCACGGAACGAAGCGAAGGGCTTGGGCACTCTGGTACTGCCGCTGGAGACGAGCGTCGCCGAGGGGATCAAATTCCGTCTTCGTGACGCCACCTTTCGGGTCACCTCTGTACCCCCAGGATTGACTCGACTGCTGCAGACTGATGACCGCAAGACCCAGGAGATCCGCGTCGAGTTGTTGCCCGGCACGTACCGAATCGAAATCACACCCAATCGCGGGAGCTACCAGGTCGACCGAGTCGCAGAAGATCAATCGGTGGAGCCGGCAGAAAACGTAGAGCTGCTTTCGCCAGCGATTCAGGTGGTTGAGCTGCGGAACGCTGAGGACACTCGGGTCACTTTCCAGTTCGAGGTCGACGGCATCGCGCTCGGTTTTGGGGATCTGGTGTTTGTAGTCGACGTGACCGAGCGACCTGCTGACGGGGGCTCTGGAGGAGCCGTCGGCTCTGGTGGCACCGCCGGCAGCTCGGACCAAGGCGGCACCGCCAGCAGCTTTGGCCTATGCAGCGACTGCCTGGACGCCCAGGTCCCCGACAACCTGAATCAGCAGTGTTCAAGCGTTGCGCAGTGTGCCGCTGTGCGGGAATGCGCAGTTGATTCTCAGTGCTACTTCGCAAGCGCGCATGAATGTTACTGCGGCGCCGGAGTCACGGTGGGCGAATGCGTTGCACCGGCTTTCGTGCCCTCGGGAGCATGCGCCGCCCAGATAGTGGCCGCGCTTACGCTGGACGGCGAAGCCCTGGCGAACGCCAACGTCGTGGGCGTGACGACCGCGAGTTTTACCACGTCGGGCAAGGCCTTCGGGATCTTGCTCCCCGCACAAGAGTTTCAACTTTGCGTCGCTGAATGTGGCTTGTAGGCGGCACGTTTCAGCCTGGTGCCTCCCCGCGGGGCTTGCCAGAAACTAGCCGGAGATCACCTGAACACTTGCGCAAATCCCGTAGTGCGGTAACGTCGGGCCTGTTCGGGCGGGTGCGATTACCTCGATTTTTCCTCCACGTTAAACATGGTCTGTTTCGCCCGCCCGGGCGTCCTTTGACGGTCCTCAGGCCCGTCGCCTTAGCCTGCATCATGCTGGGGCTGTGGTTGTGGCCGTCTCGGGCTGACGCCTACGCGTGGATGCTCAAGCACGGACGAACCAAATGCGCCAGCTGTCACACCGACCCTTCAGGCGGTGAGACACTGACGCATATGGGCCGTGTTGCAAGTCAGCGCCTGCTGAGCGGTACACAGTCGCCGTATTCCGACCGCGCGAAGTTCCTTTTTGGTTTGGATGAACCAGACGCGCTCAACCTCGGCGGATCGCTGCGGGTGTTGTCCTTGTATTCGGCCGCGACAGACGAAGCCCCAAGCAAAGTCCGCGCGTTTCCGATGCAGGCGGATGTCTACGCGACCGCGCAAGTGGCCAGACTGCGTGCCGGCCTAAGTCTGGGGTACGCCCAAGTCAGACCTGCAAGTCCGCACGTTCGGGCCACACAGGTGACCAGCAACGCCGATGGAGGCAACTTGATTTCTCGCTGGCACTGGCTCGGCTACGAGCTGAGTGACACGCTGCTGCTGCGCGGCGGCAGAATGAATCTGCCGTTCGGTGTGCGGGTTCCTGAGCACACGCTCTGGACGCGAGATCACACGAAAACTGATCGTGAGTCCGACCAGGAACATGGGCTTGCGTTAGCGTCGTGGTCAGGCAGCTGGCGCTACGAGTTCATGTTCATCTTGGGAAACTTCCAGGTGTCGCCGGATAGATTCCGCCGGCGTGGTTACTCCGTATACCTGGAGCACCTAGTCACGCCGGAGTTCGCTGTGGGCTTGAGCAGCCTGGTCACACAAAGTGAAGCGGACCGTTATTCTGGCGCGGCTGAGCGCACCCTGCGCCAGGCGCACGGTGCGACACTCCGCTATGGCATCAATCCTGAGCTCGCGTGCCTCGGAGAATTCAACGCACTGAAAACATCGCGGCGTGCATACGGGTTCGCTGGTTTCGCGATGTGCGACTACGAGCCGTGGGCAGGTAAGCACCTTCAGCTCACCATTGAGGCCTCCGACGAAGGACGCCTTCAGGGAACCCAGTCAGGCGTCGGCAATGGCGACCTAGGTTTAGGGACCTGGGCGTCACTAGTCTGGTTTCCAGTCGCTCACTTC
>JBDKJZ010000522.1:0-4095 GCA_039796375.1 Pseudomonadota bacterium | reverse complement strand
GACCACGCTGGGCTCTAGGGCGCGACCAACCACGCGGGGTATTACATCGCGCTTGGAGCGCGGCGTCACATCGCGCTTGGAGCGCGGCGTCACATCGCGCTTGGAGCGCGGCGTCACATCGCGCTTGGAGCGCGGCGTCACATCGTCGCGAGGGCCGCGATAGTACGGTCCAAGTCCTCTCGGGTGTGTCGCTCAGTCACGGCGAACAGCAGGTCACCCTTGAGCTTCGCGTCCACCCGACCCAGGTTCAGCCCTGGAATTATCGACTGCTCGCGGAGTCTGCTGTGCACCCGGGCGGCGTCTCCACCGGGCACGCTGACCGCGAACTCATTGAACGACGGACAACCCGGAAAGCTCTTCTTGAAACCGTCCAGGGCCAAGATCCCTCGCTCAAGATAGTTGGCTTTTGCCAGACAGAGCTCCGCTGTCTGTATGAATCCCTGCTTGCCCAGCATGCTGACTCGGATGGTCAGCGACAGCGCGAGCAGGCCTTGGTTGGTGCAGATGTTGCTGGTGGCGCGTTCACGCCGAATATGCTGTTCCCGCGTTGAGAGGGTCAGCACGAAGCCGCGCTCGCCGTTCTTGTCGACGGTCTCTCCGCAGATCCTGCCTGGAAGCTGCTGCAGGTAGTTGCGGTCCTCGCGGCACGCAAACAGCCCGACACCCGGGCCTCCGAAATTAGGGCCCGAAGCGAGGGCTTGGCCCTCGCCCGTGGCGATATCGACGCCCATTTCACCGGGGGGTTTGACGAGCGCCAAGGCGTACGGCTCCGTCGTGCTGCTAACGACGAGCGCACCCAGTGCGTGCGCGGCTTCAGTGAGCGGCGTCAGGTCCTTCATTCCGCCAAAGAAACTCGGATGACCCACGACGACGGCCGCGACCGTTTCGTCGAGCGAGTGGTGCAGCGCGGCGAGGTCGTAGCACCCGTCGGGTCCGGCGGGGATATCGACGTAGGCGGCTTCGTCTTGGCTCGACAGGTAAGTCCGAATCACGTCGCGGTAGTCCGGGTGCACGCAACCGCTGACCAGAATCCTCACTCGTTTGGTCAAGCGACGGGCCATCTGCGCGCCCTCGGCCGCGGCGGTCGCGCCGTCGTACATGCTCGCGTTCGCGAGCGGCAGGCCCATCAGCTCGCTCACGATCGTCTGGAACTCCCAGATCGCCTGCAAGGTTCCCTGAGAGACCTCGGGTTGGTAGGGAGTGTACGCGGTGTAGAACTCGCTCCGGAGGAGGAGTTGATCGACGGCAGGGGGAATGTGATGGGCGTAGTTTCCGCCACCCAAGAAGCTGAGCATCGACGCGCCCACGTTTTGCGCGGCCAGGTCACTCATGTGCTTCATGAGCTGAGGCTCGGAGAGCGCGACGGGGACGCTTAGGTCTCGGCCCAAGCGTGCCGCCTCGGGGATGGGCGCGAATAGGGCGTCGACGGACTGGAGCCCCACGGTATCCAGCATCTGCCGGATTTCTTGCTCAGTGTGCGGCAGGTAGCGCATCAGTGCTCCGAAGAGGCCACGTGAGCCAGGTAACCCGCGTCGTCGAGCAGCGCTGCCACGTCCAAGTCGGCATCACACTTAAGCTGCAGCATCCAACCGGCTTCCCAGCAATCTTCGTTGATAAGCTCAGGTTGGTTGTCCAGCTTAGGGTTCAGAGCCAGCACAGTTCCGTTGACCGGCGCGAAGAGATCACTCAGCGTCTTCACGCTTTCGATGGTGCCGAACGCTGCGCCCTCCCGGACCTTATCGCCCACGGCGACGTCAAAGTTAACCAGGGTGATGTCACCGAGCTGGTCCACAGCGAATGCGGTGATCCCCACAGTTAACACTCCGTCCGCGAGGCGTGCCCACTCGTGGTCCTTGGTGTACTTTCGGTCCGCTTTGACTTCCTTGGCACTCATTGTTCCGGTCTCTTTCTTTCAGCTAGCCGCTGTCCGCGGCCAAAAATCGCGAGGGCACCCTATGGCTAGTTCGCGCGTTTGTAAAACGGCGTTTTGACCACCTTTGCTGTGACGGCTCGGCCCCTGCAGTCCACCAGGAATTCAGTGCCGATCGCCGCCATGCTCGTCGGGAGGTACCCCAGGCCGATGCTGCTACCCAGGGTGGGGGACGGCGCCCCGGAGGTGCATTCGCCCACGACCTCGTTAGTGTTGTTGAGCAGCGGGTAACCCTGACGCGCTATGCCGCGACCGGTCATCTCAAAACCCACGAAGGTTCGCCTCGGCGCCGCTTTCCGAATTTCTAGCAGCGCCGCCTTACCCACGAACTGGGCCTTCTCGAACTTGACGGTCCACCCCAAGCCCGCTTCGAGTGGGTTCGTGTCCTCCGAGATATCGTTGCCGTAGAGGGCCAGGCGCGCCTCCAAGCGCAAGGTGTCCCGGGCCGCCAGACCCGCGGGTAACACGCCGCCGCCAGCGTCGACCTCGAGCAGCCGTCGAAAAAGCGCCTCGGCGCTCGCATTCGGGCAGAAGATTTCGACGCCATCTTCACCGGTATACCCGGTCCGTGCGACGCGCAGCGAATGGCCCTCGAAGGCCGCATCGGCGATCCCGAAGGGTTTCAAGGTGCTCGCGACAGCGGTATTCAGGACTCGCTCGAGTAGCGGCAGAGCTCTCGGTCCTTGAAAGGCGATCAGGGAAATGGCGTCGCTTTCGTCGGTAACGCTCTGACCCTGGATCTCAGTACGGAAATGCTGCGCAATCTTGTCCAGATTCGACGCGTTGCAGACCACTAAGATTTCGGCTGCGCTCAAGCGGTAGACGATCAAATCGTCCAGGATTGTTCCCCGCTCGTTGCAACAACAGGTGTAGAGCGCTCGGCCGTCGACGACCTTCGCTAGGTCGTTGGTAATCAGCCGATTGACCGCTTCCAAAGAACCCTCACCGCGAATGAACAGCTCACCCATGTGCGACACATCGAACACACCTGCGTGCTGGCGCACCGCCAAGTGCTCGGCTTTCACGCCCGAGTACTGAACTGGCATCTCCCAACCCGCGTAAGGCACGAGACGAGCTCCGAGCTCCTGGTGCAGGTGAAAGAGCGGGGTCCGTTTAAGCGGCTCGGTCATGCTGCACGGGTATCGGAAATGCCCGCCGAACTCAAGGAGACTATTGGGCTTTCAAAGGATCCTTGAGGCTGCCATCGGGACTGCGCCCGGCCCGCTCCCAGCGCTCTTTCTCGCTGAGTCCTTGCGGAACGGGGGGGGGAGTGATGTCCCGAATGTTGACGGTGGTCAGGTTGCGGCTGCGGTGGATCTCAATGCGGTAGATCCGTTTCTTCTTGTCGCCCTTGACGTAGACCCGAGGAAAAATAGTGCGATTGGCGCCGATCTCGACGTGTTCGGCCAACACGTGCCCTCGAAAGTGGTTCGCCACGGCTTCTGGCTCACCCTGCCCGGTGAGCTGCGCCGAGTCGGCGAAGCGCGCCGCGATCCTCAGTCCGCGCGGAACCTCGATCCCGAATATCATCTCGCGACCCGGCAGGACCTCGTCGCCCTGTAGCCGGTCGAGCGTGGCGGTTGGCGAGGGCAACAGTATGAGCGTGGCGTTCTTCTCAGACGTGCAGCTGCTCAACAAGGTGAGCCCAAGGACAAGCCCCCCAATCCCTAGTCTGCTGCAACGGCCAGGCCTCACGAGTCAGAGCTTAGTTTTGTAACGCCACTGTGGCAAACATCGAGTGGCGAACATCGACCGGCCTACTCAAAAATCGGCGCCCACGAGTCGATCCGAACGGAGTTCGGGGGCGGTTCAAGCTCCAACTTGGTCGTGCTGACCTTGTTGCTGCTGCCTGCCGCGACACCGCCGGTTTGAAAGACGAGGAAAAACTTGCCCGGGTTGACGGCGGACAGACTGGTGTGCTCTCCGAAGCCGCCGAGCAGGGGATCCTCTTCAAAAGACGCCGCCTCGACGGAGCAGGTGGGTTGCTGCTCGATGCTCACACCGAACACGACGCCTGGGGTGAGATCTGTCGACTTTGGCAGTGTGGTGCCCGCTGGAGGTGGCGGCAGCATGCCCGTCGGGCCGTTCATGGGATCGATGGTCTCGGCGTCGTTGAACTCGTCAAGCGACGTCTTGTAGTGCACGCCCCAAACACGGCTCTGGCC
>JBDKJZ010000521.1:0-4098 GCA_039796375.1 Pseudomonadota bacterium | reverse complement strand
TTGACTGATTTCGACGACATCGCGCCCGACCTCATTCCGTTTGGTTTTGACAGGCAGGCCGAGCATCCATCCGGCCATGATCTTGTGCGCGCGACAATCATAACCTGGCACGTGCCTAGGCATATGCACGAAGATGGTGCTGTCGTCACCATAGGTGAACGGTGTGTAGACATTGCGCCAGATCACGCTGTTCCAGGGCCCTAAGAGCTCGAGTGCTTGATCGATGATGCCAGCGCCAGGGTCTACAAAAAAGTCCCTCGGCAGCGGCAGCGGCAAGGGTGGATCCATGCCCGTGAAGCCGAGCAGCGCTTCGGCGCGCCCTTGCAGTACTTTCGAGGGCAAACCTACATTTCCGGCGCCTTTCGGGTTGCCGAAGTCTGGGTAAATATAAGGGGTTCGCTCGCTGAGGCTGCCGCCGATTTTCACGCGGCTTGAGGTGAGAGACAGCGGAAACTCAAAGGCCCCACCGGCTGGACCAGCCTTTGGCCACAGGTTTAGAGGCAGCAGCTCAGGGTTTGTGACGGAGGGGTAACCGTTGGGTTGGTGACAGAACGCGCAGTTGCCAAGCATATACGCCTGCGCCTGTAGTTCGCCGTTTGTTCGCGGTTTGCGAGGCAGCTGAGAATCTTCAAGTTTCACCTGACCTGGCGCAATTCCCTGGATCACGCCATAAGCCAACAAGCGCTGCAGCTGCGTGAGCTCATCCTCAGTTGGATCTTCATACACGCCCCCGGTGCCCTTCGCACGTCGGTCGACCTGCCAAGGGTTGAAACCCAGCAGGTAGGAGTGATTGCTGGAGCCCATGTGGCACTGATCACAGCGCTCAATCCCCGGGATTGCGTAGTGCCGAATCTTTCCGGAGGTCGGATCTTCGCACTGTGCTTCAGTCATGGTGGTGCACCTGCCCAGATCACATTGTCCGTCCGCGCCTTGGATCTCGCGAATGATCGGGTTCACCTTCGGATCGCGGGTCACGTTCTCATCCACGATGTACGGGCACAAGCGGTCCGCGAAAGATGCACCGCTCTGCAGCTGATCGCGCACTAACGTCGCAGTTCGTTCATCCTGGCTCCAGACGTAGGTCCCGCGCAGCGCGCGCACCTTGAAGCCGCCTTTGGTTAGGACCTCATCCCCGCGGGTCACGATGATGCGCGTCTCCATTTTGCGGAAGCGCCTGTTGCCTTGTTTGTCAGTGACGGGTTTTAAGAACGTCTTGTAGAAACGCGTGTTGTCGGGGACGACGAACTCATTCGTCTCGGGGTTGTAGGTGATCGGTTTGCCGGTTGGGACCCGGAAGTAACGCTGCTTCTTGGCGTGGTCTGAAAACAGGGTATACGTCGGTGAATAACTGTAGACTTGGTGACGCAGCAGCACCTCAGAGTCTAGGCTGACCAGGTCAGTGTCTTGCAGCTTGTCTGGGAGCTTGGTCGAGTCTGCAAGCCCCGCGAAGAAGGCGTCTTTGGTTTCCAAGTAGGTCTGCGGGCAGCTGGAAAGTTTTCGAGCTTCCGCCGCACCTGCGGGCGAGATGCAGCTACCCAAGTTGGTCTGCGCGTCGGCGATAGCCGCGGGTTGCAAGTAGGGCTCGGCCGGCACGTCACAGCCGGTCGGGGCTTGCGGCAAGTCCGGGACCGTAGGCGCCTCACCGGGGCAAGGTGCAACGTTGAAGTCGTCTGCGAATTGCGAATCTTGGAAAGCCTTGAGCTCACGTCCTAGCGTGTGCAAGGGGGCGTCGCAGGCGCGCTCGTCGCCGGCGCCCCCACCCAGGGGCATCGCTTTCGCGGGGTTTGGACTCAGGATACGCGCGAGCGACTCATCCCCAAGCTTGGGACGCTTGTCGAAGGTGTCGGCCACCATTTGAAACAAACCGGGTGACTCGGGAGTTAGTCCAGTACCGACGTGGCAACCCGCACCTACGCCGGATCCGCAGGACTTGTCGAAGCGCCGAAACAAGTCGGCGCGTTTCACGAGGCGGTCCGTAGGTGGGGCGTTTCCTCCACCACCGGCTCCACCCACCGCGTCGTTGAACATCACTTGGAGCGTTGCCGGCAACGCTTCTGACTTTGCTTGCACGCAATGGACGTTGAGGTCTGGTTCAATCTCGCAGGCGGAGGAACAACCGTCGCCCTGGCTGAGGTTGCCGTCGTCGCATTCTTCTTCGTCCTCGACGATGTCATTGCCGCAGCGCACGGGCGTAGGCCCGCTATCGTCGCAGGCTTCACTGTCGCTGGGCTTACAGCCACTTGCCGGACCGCCGTCGCCGCCGTCAGCGGCCTTCGCATCGCGCGATGGGGGCGTGCTGCCCGTTGAAGAGGTGTCAGGAACGTCAGGACCCCCGTCCTTCGCAGGCTTGCCTGTGATGCCTTCATTGTCCAGGCATGACGCGCCTAGCAGCAATGTCGTGAGCGAGGTTATCCAAAGAGACAACACGCAACTTCGGGGCATACGGCTTGGCGGGAGGGTCATATCAAACGTCTACCTTTTGGTGGCACGAGGGGCGGCGCCCTTCAGTTGTGGCGCCCCCCATATTTTTCGCGCCCCCGCCCTTAAGGCCAGGGGCGCGTCGCCTGCGTGCCGGGCAGGCTTGCCTACTTAGCTATCGATTACTCACTAATCAGTTGGGCAAACAAGCGGTCTTAACTTGCTGTGGGATGCCGTTAGCATCAACGCCAGTGTTTACCGCACCGCAAAGGACTGTGCTGCTCGCTGCGCCGCGACAGATGGAAGCCGCAACCGGGATGAAGCCAGCTGCGTTGAAAGCTGCCTGTACTTCGGGGGTGTTGTTGTAGAAGGCATTAGCGATCTTCAACTCATCGTCGCAGTAAGCAGCGGTGCGGCCCGATGCCAGGCAGCTTGAGGTGAGGTTTTCGAAGCCGTCCACCGAGTTGAAGAACAACTCGCGGCCGAACGGGTAGGTGAGCGCTTGGATGTTGAGGTTGGTCGCGCCTAAGCCGTTGAGCGAGAACGCTTCGTTCTTCAGGCTGAGGTCAACCGTTGCACCCGGCGCTAAGCCGTCGGGCGACTGCTGAGCGTTGGTGAGCGCTGCGGTTTCGCGACCCGCGAAGCCCCAAGCGCAGTTGGTGTTTCCAACCAAACAACCGATGTTCTGTGTCGCGTCGCTGAGCTGGCAAACAACATCGGCGGCGGCGTAGGGGCCACTGACTGGTGTGAACGCGCCGCCCTTGATGGTGACCATGTTCTCACGCCAGTTGGCCATACGCGGCAGCGAACTTGCCTGCAGTTCAACAGCGCCCGTTGCGGCATTGCGCATGAAGGCGTTGTAGACGCGGCCGTCGAAGACGCCAACCGCCCCTGGTGGCTTGCTAAAACTGTCATTGATGCAGTTAAAGTCGCGACCTGTGGGCCCGTTGTAGAACGGCATGAAGCAGAAGCTTCCACCGATGGTGTTGTTACCGTCCGGACAAACCTTATTTACGCTTGCGAAGAACGGGGCTAGTGCGAAAGCACCACGGGTGCACTGCACCTTGGGGTACGCGAGGGGGGTGCTGCTGGGCGTCGAAATGATCGAGCGCACAACGCCCATCTTGGCGTCGCGGGCGCAGACGTCGTCTTCCGCTGCGCAGTTGCGGCGGATGGGATCACCACCGGTTACGATGGGGGAGGCTCCAGTGACCTGGCTGGGCAACACGCCTTCGAAGTCGAAGCCATCGCAGAACGGGTGCGCCGTTGAGATCGCGCTGATCTGTCCAAAGGCGCTCAGACCGACCGTGCGGCGCGCGTTTGAGGCATTGAAACTGTTGGCGTTAACACCGATGAGCTCAAGGAATACGCCCGTGGTGCCGGAACCGTCGTCGCGGCGGTAAGCCTTGCGCAGCTGGGTGCAAGGAGCGGCGCCACAGCTTGCGCCCTCGAACAGCGTGCCGTAGTTGTCGAGCAACGCCTGGCGTACCGGTGAAGCACAACGAACAGCGTTCGAAACTGTGGTAGTGCAGGTGCCATCGCCCTGTTGGCAACCGGTGTAGACCAGACGAATGACGTCCTGCCACTTCTTGGAGGAGAGAGCACCGGCGCCTAGGGTGTAGGCGGTGCCGGGGATGAGGTTGTCCAATGCGAGCTGGCCGCTTGCCGGAGCAGCCAGGG
>JBDKJZ010000520.1:0-4130 GCA_039796375.1 Pseudomonadota bacterium | reverse complement strand
CACCTACAAGAGCGACCAGCCGCTCATTCCGATCAAGCCCACGGCGGTAGCCGCTAATGAGGACATGGGCGTCAAGGTTTGGGTGCTCGGCGATAGCCGCGCTATCCCGAGCAACTATCCGCACCTTGAGCTGAACGAGGCCATGATCAACTGGTTCAACGCGAGCTTGAACTACAACGACGTGATCATCGCCGCGGCCAATGAGGCGGGTGGGCACGGCTTCGTCACCGAACAATCGGGTCCCGCGGGTGCGTTCGCCGATATCCTCTACGCGGACTTCGAAAAACAGAGCTGGGACCAGCTACGCACAGGGAAGTTCGGAAGCATCCCGGAGTTCCTGCAGACTGCGCAGCAAATGTTCGGGGCTTACGACGGTTTTCAGGACGTCATGACGAATCCAAAGTTCGTACCCCTACGCGAGGGCGCTACCCACGAGCAGTTCCTCAGCTGTATGAGCTGTTACTTCGAGACCAACGTCCCGGTCAGGAACGCTTCGTACCCGTCCACCGACTACCTCGGTCAGCTCGACCCGATTCACAGCCTCGAGGTCCTGCCTTTCCTTGGTGAGTTTTATCGCCTCGTTATTCAGCCCCTCGAAGACACGAGCCAACTCTTCAAAGATCACAGCACCGTCACCCGCATGTACACGACCCTCTCGCCCGACGAGATGAGCGAAGATCCGATCTTCGACTTCAACGCCGAGCTCGGCTCAGTCAACAACATCCACACCGCCAATCGTATCCTTCAGTGCGATGGCAGCAACAACGAGTGGCGGGTGGAGCTCGCCGGCATGACCGTCAAGGGCACTGGGCAAGACTGGCCGATCACCCTAGACAGCGACTTCCCCGTGAACCTGCGTATCGTTCAGTTCGGCACTTCTGGCGGGGGTAAGCTCATCAAGGACAACGCGCCTCAGATCGCAAACCTGCTCACAGATCTGAAGCTCGGGGAAGCCAAGCCCGAGTTGATGACGCCGCCCCGCAGCGTACCCACCACCCCTGGTGAAAAACCCCCAGCCCCCACCACGCCTAACCTACCCGGCGACGAAAAAGACCCGGTCGGCGAAGGTCCCAGCATTGCCGGCATGCCAGCAGCGAACAGCGGCGGCGGTGGATGCAGCGTCGCGACCCCCGCGAGCACGTCGGGTGGCGCCGGGCACTTGGCGTGGTTGGGTCTGCTCGGCTTGGGCTGGATGCGCCGGCGCCAAGGATAGTGAGCCCACTCCGCTAACGGACCTCGCGGCCGCTCAACTTGGGTGAGCCGCGGTTCGTTGGTGCTTTTTCACTTTCTTCGACTTAGCGTACAGGCATGAACTGGCTGAGCCGAAACTATCTGCAGATCGATCCGAGAACGCTCGGGTTCGCACGAATCGTTTTGGCGCTGGTGCTGTTGCTCGACCTGGCCAAGCGACTGTGCGTCGTCGAGCTTTGGTATAGCAACGCGGGTCTGCTGCCCAATCATACGGCGCTTTGGAGTCCAGGTCGGAGCTACCACTTCTCATTTCTTTGGGGGGCGTCGGAGCCTAGCGAGGCTGCGGCGCTGATGCTGCTGATAGCAGTCGCGTACGCGGGGCTGCTTGTCGGCTACCGGACGCGCCTGTGCCAAGTGCTGTCGACGCTCGGGCTATTGAGCTTGCAGGTTCGGACGGATATTCTGTCCAACGGCGGCGATTTTGTGTTGGCCATCCTCTGCGTGTGGACCGCGTTTCTGCCCATGGGGCGGCGCTTCTCCGTTGATGCAGTGCTGGCCTGTCGGGGCGGTGGCACCGAGCCCGAGCTGGGCTCCGCCAAAGCAGCGAGAGCGCTGGATCAGGCGCCCGTCCAGTCGCTGGCGGTCCTGGCCCTGTACCTTCAAATTGCCGTGATCTACTTTTTCAACGCTGCGACGAAGACAGGCGTGACTTGGCGCGATGGCAGCGCAATTCATTACTTTTGGCACCAAGTGCGGATGCTCACCCCAGGCGGACTGTGGGCGCGGGAGACGCTCGGTTGGGCGTCACCCATGCTCTCCTGGGCGACCCTGGTGCTCGAATGGGCACTGCCCGCATTGGTCTTGAGCCCTTGGGGCAAACCGTGGACGCGCCGACTTGCGGTTGCCTTCGTCGTCTTGCTTCACGGCGGCATCACCGCGGTCATGAACATCGGGGTGTTCACACCCGCGATGCTCGCGTTTAGTGCGCTGCTGATCGTGGCGGCTGATTGGGATTCACTGGAAGCCTGGGCAGGAAAACGCCACCGCTGTACGCTCACATTCGATCCGTCCGATCCGTTCGCTCGCGCCTTGAGCCGCTGGTACCAACGGCTAGATTGGTTTGGACGGGTCAAGGTGGAGGTCGGGGACGAGTTTTCGGTAGTCGTTGCAGGTGAGCGCAGGACCGGGGCTGAAGCGTTGCGCCCGTTGGCGCGCGCGCTTCCGGGTGGACTGCTACTGGCCCCGATGGCCATAGTGCTGAGGCCGCTATGGAAGAGCTTCGCCGCGCGCAAACAGGCGTGTGTACGAGCGATGGGCTGGGACCGAGAAGAGCCAAGTTTGCCCTCCGCGGCGCCCTGGAAGGTCGCATGCTCGCGAGGGTTCGTGTGGGCGCGAGAGGGAGCAGTGGCGTTTCTGATCGTCGTTGCGACCGTTCAGCTGTTGAACGAGAACCGTGGCATCCCCCAAGTGATGCGGGTGGCTCAGGTGCCGGAATGGGTGCGCATGGTGGTCGACTACACACGGCTCCAGCAAGGCTGGCAGATGTTCGCGCCCGATGTCCCGCGCAGTGACGTCTACGTCCGCGTCGACGCTGTTACCCTCTCCGGCAAGCACGTCGATCCAATCGCTGAAGCTGCTGGTATCGAGCCCGAGCCGGAATCGCGAGTGTTGCCGGTGCAGCCGGGCCCGGACGTCTACTTTGCGCAATACATGGAGCGCATCCGAGGTGATGTCCGACACCATCGACCCTTGCAGCAATGGATAGAGCGCTATCATGAGCGAACTGGGGCCCCGGGAGATCGCATCGTCGCCTACCAAGTGCTCCACCTCAGTCACACCTCGCCCAGCCCTTCGGAAAGCGAACCCACCGCACTCACGCACTCAGTCTTCGTTTCTGGCCCGCAATAGATGGCCTCGGGCGTTGCGCTTCTGAACAGGAGCGAATACACCGCCCTCGATGCAGGCGTGCTGCCATTCTCTGAGCCCCGTGCTGTCCCATTGTTTATCGCGACGCTGGCTGCCGATCTGGGCGATCGTAGCGACCGGCTCCGGTGGCTGCGGAAGCGCCGCTCAGCCTGTTCTGCAGGCCCCGTCCGAGCACGCTCCATCGCGGGCTGAGCGCAGCGCAGCTGAAACGCCGACTCGCTTGCCTGCGCTCAGCGAATCGGAGCAACTGCTCGCCGCGCGGCTGAGGCTCCACACTGCGAAATTGACGGAGCTGGGGGAACGCACCGCTTCGAAGGAGTGGAACCTTGCCGCCGCGACCGACTACATTGCGCTGACGCTTGAGGCGAGTGGCTACGTTTTGAACCGCCAGGGGTTCACGTCAGAGGGGCGCGTCGCCCAAAACCTGGAAGTGCGCCTCCCTGGCTCCAGGCTCGGACATCAGTGGATCTTGCTTGGAGCTCGCTTTGATAGCCCTCCGGGGTCAGCGGGGGCTGACGACAACGCGAGCGGTGCAGCGGCGCTGCTCGCGTTGAGCGAAGTGATGGTGAGCACCCGCGCCCAGCGCAGCGTGAAGTTCGTGTTCTTTTCAGACGCGTCGGACCGGACGGATTCGAATCTGAGCGGCGCCCACCACTATGCGGCAGGACTGGCCAAGGCATCGTTACCTGCGACCGCGTTGCCAAAGACGTCGCTACCCGAGGACCCTTCACAATCGGGTCTGACCTCGCCCAATGCGCCTCCGCCGGAGGAACCGAACTTCGCTGGCACGCCCCGCCATGAGACGCTCTTGATGTTGGAGTTTGGGGGCCTTGGCGTGTTCTCGCTCGCGCCGGGCAGTCAGAAGTATCCGGACTATGCAGTGAGTCACACACCCAGCATCGGTGAATTCATCGCGTTGGCGGGGTACGTGGGGGAAGAGGATTCTCCGCTTGGGATGTTGGCGATTGAGTTCGCGAAAGTGGCTAACCTCCCGGTGAAACGTTGGGTACTGA
>JBDKJZ010000519.1:0-4132 GCA_039796375.1 Pseudomonadota bacterium | reverse complement strand
CCCGTTCGACGGCTCATCTGCTTGAGAGTGAGCTCTTTGTCTTTCCTCAGGGTGCGGATCGTGTCGCCGATGATCTTGTGGAGCTGTTCTTCAGGGGTGCGAGCGAGGCCTTTCTTGCGCATGACGCGCGAGAGCACTTCCCGGAATTCGTCGACGTTAAAGGGCTTCTTCAAGTAGTCCACGGCGTCGAGCTTCATCGAAGCGATCGCCGAATCGAGGTTCGGGTGCGCGGTGAAGATCACGACTGCAATGTCCTTGTCGATGTTGCGAATCCGCCGCAGCACCTCGATGCCATCGAGCTTCGGCATCATCAGATCTAAAATGACGACGTGAAAATCCCCCTGGCGAACTTCATCCTCAGCCAGGGTTGGGTCAGTCAGCGTTCTAACGCTGAAGCCATCACGCTCCAGCAGGGTCTGCATGTATTCGCAGATTTGGCGATCGTCGTCGACGATGAGGATTCGGACGGAAGGCAGTTCTATCGGCACGTTAGCGGGCTCCCAGGGTTCTCAGCATGGCGGCTGGGTTTTTCCATTTCCGGGCCTCGCGCTCGTTCTGAGCGTCAAGGACGGACGGCTCGACTTAGCGTCAAGCTCTCAACACAAATTGCAATGTCACTATAAGGGGACTTTGGTTACAGTGCCACTTAATTGTTGTCGATTTCGGTAAATACCTGAAACCAAAAGCGAATCCTATAATTCGTGGAACTCAGTGTCGCAGCCCGGCGCTGTCTTGCACGCCGAGGTTGCGGTAGATGTCGAGCGTCGCGGTCGACTTGTTGAGGGTGTAAAAGTGCAGTCCGGCGACGCCTTGGTCGATCAAATCCGCGCATTGCTCAGTCGCCCAGTGGATCCCGACTCGGCTGATCGCGTCGCGGTCCTCGCCGCAGCGGCGTACGGCGCGCTGAAGACGCGCCGGGTAGCGGGCGCCCGAGGCCAGCTCCGCCATCCTAGCCATGTGCTCAACTGACTGTACTGGCATGATGCCGGCGATGATTGGTACTCGAATGCCGGCGACGTCGCAGCGCTCGCGGAAGTCGAGGAAGTCGTGGTTGTCGAAGAACAGCTGCGTGATGATGAAGTCTGCGCCGGCGTCGACCTTGGCTTTGAGAAAGTCCATCTCTTGAAGGCGATTGGGAGTCGCGGGGTGGCCCTCCGGGAAACCCGCCACTCCGATGCCGAACCCACGAGGGTCGGGGTGAAGCCGCTGTTTTCCGAAGTCGCTGATGAAGCCGACTAGGTCGGCGGCGCGTTGGAAGCGGTCCGCCGCCCTCCGGTAGTTCTCGACGTTGCGGGGCGGGTCCCCCCCTAACGCGAGGATGTTACTAATCCCTGCCTTGGCGTAGCGCCCGAGGATGTCGGCGATCTCTGCCTCAGAGTGGCAGACGCACGTGAGGTGGGGCATCGGGACGAGCGAGGTCTCTTGTTTGAGTCGTACGACCAGGTCGTGAGTCAGGTCGCGGGTTGAGCCCCCCGCGCCGTAGGTCATGGACACGAAGGAGGGCTTCAGAGGCTCTAGCGCTCGCGCGGTTTCGAAGAGCGCCTCGGCCCCCTGAGCGGTCTTTGGCGGGAAGAACTCAAAGCTGAAGGTTGGGCGATGCGCGGCGAAAATGTCGGTGATGTGCATAGGGCTGTCCGTATCCAACGGCCTTCGAAAGAGGACCGCAGGGTAGGGGAAGAGCTCAGGATGAGATACCCACTGTTTGTTTCCAGGTCGCCGAATATGACAAGGCCGAGTCAGAGCCAGTCTAACTCGGCGTTGTCGGGGCGGGCAGATTCGAACTGCCGACCTCACGGACCCGAACCGTGCGCGCTACCAAACTGCGCTACGCCCCGATGGGAAGGGGCGGAAGAATGAGGGTAAGCATTCAGTCTGTCAAGGCCAAAAGCCGGGGAGCCCAGAGCGCGCCGTATGCCAGGCCGCCCGCTCCTTTGCTGGGCGCTAGGCCCGGGCTTTCAGGGCCGAGGTGAGCTCCGGCACAGCGTCGAAGAGATCGGCGACGAGTCCATAGTCGGCGATCTGAAAGATGGGCGCATCCGGATCCTTGTTGATTGCGACGATGGTCTTGGAACCCTTCATGCCAGCGACGTGCTGAATAGCGCCGGAGATGCCGACAGCCAGGTACAGCTTGGGCGCGACGATCTTGCCCGTTTGCCCCACCTGGTAGTCACCGGGGGCGTAGCCCGCGTCGCAGGCGGCGCGGCTGGCGCCGATCGCGGCCTTGAGTTGGTCTGCGAGGGGCTCAAGCACCTCGAAGAACTTGTCTTTGAGCGCGCGTCCACCTGAGAGCACGACCTGAGCGTCCGAGAGCTCAGGCCTTGCACTTTGCACCTGGTCCATCGAGATGAACTCGACCCGTTCGGCTGCTTTGCCCGGCGGGGTGAGCGGCACAGTTGAAATCGCGGAGACCCCGCCTGACGGCACCGCGACGCCGAACTCGCTCTGCCGGACGGTGACGACCTGAACCTGAGTGCCCAGCGTCAAGTGACCGAAAGCGTTGCCAGCGAACATCGGGCGCTTGTAGCGCAGCTGCCCACCGTCGGCGCTGACCCCGCTGCAGTCACCGGCGTAGGCGGCATCCAGACGTGCCGCGGCGCGTGGCATCAGGTCTTTTCCAAAGCTGGACGCGGTCGCGCAAACCACCGAGTACCCTTGAGCTACCGCCGCCACGGTCGGGGCGTATCGTTCGGCCAGGTAGTTCTCGAGCGAGGCGTCTTCGCACACTCTCACTTCCCCGGCGCCGAACCCGGTGAGTTCCTTGGCGGCGGAGCTCGCGCTAGCGCCCAACACCAGGATGTCGAAGCTTCCGGAAGAGAGAGTCGCCGCTTGTTTGGCGAAGGTGATTGCTGACCAGGTGGCGCTCTTGACTTTGCCCTGCGCTTGCTCAGCGACGACGAGGATCTTGCTCATGATCTTGACTCCGGTTGTGGGTTCGGGTTCGCGCCTGAAGTCTGCATGTTGTGCCTCATAGCACTCGCGCCTCGTTGGCGAGCTTGTCGACGAGTTCACTCACGGAAGCCACCTTCACCCCGGCTTTGCGCTGAGCTGGGGGTTCGAACCGATGGTACTTTGAGGCCAGATCCAGCGAGGGGACTACGTCTGCGAGCGGCACGACGTCTAGCGGTTTCTTCTTGGCCTTCATGATCGCCGGCAGTGGCGCGAACCGGACACCGTCGTTGTATTTGAAGGATGGATCGGTCTGCCGCGAGTAGACGCTCGAAGGAGCCACGATGCGCAGGTCCACCGTAACGACGGCCGGCAAACGCACACGGAGCGTGCAAGTTCCGCCGTCGACCTCGCGGCTCACCAGGAGCGCCCCGTCTTCTTCTCTGATGGTCGCGGCGAAGGTCGCCATTGGGTAGTCGAGTAGCTCGGCGAGCGCTTGACCGACGAAATTGTTGTCGCCGTCCACCGCCTGTTTGCCCATCAGGATCAGATCGGGTTGCTCTTTGAGCACGATGGCCCTGAGCGCTTTCGCGACGAGCCTGCCGTCGAGTGCATCGTCCTCGGCATCGATACGGATAGCGCGATCGGCGCCGGTCGCTAGCGCAGAGCGCAGCGTTGAATCGGCCTCCTTCGGCGCAAGCGTCACCACCACCACTTCGCCCGTGCGCTCCTTGGATTTTTGACCGTCCTCAGTGAGTCGCAGCGCCGCCTCTAGGGCGTACTCGTCGAAGGGGTTCAGCTTCCACTCAAGGCCGGCGGTCTCTATCCGGTCACCCCCGGGGCTAATTCTAATCTTGTTCGCGTTGTCCGGATCGGCGACGCGCTTAATGGGGACGAGGATTTTCACCGAGCTCTCCTGGTTCTGGGTCAAGTGTCGCCCTTGAGGGCAAGCGCGCCGCGACGGTTCCGAGAGCCTCCGCGCCGCACCTCTGTTACACGGCCAGACGTACAATTTTTCTAACGTCCGTCAATCGCGCTTGCAGCTGGGACTTCGATGGGTCCCGAACGCGCGGCGGAATCGTGGTGCGGCTGGGCCGGGAGGCTCGGTCAGGCAACCTTTCGACTGCCGGGCTGACAGAGGTGAGTTACATAATTGTAGGGCGAGACCGCTCGGCCATATGCTGCGCCAATGTCTATACAGACGGACTACCTGGTCATTGGTAGTGGGATCGCCGGCCTCACTTTC
>JBDKJZ010000518.1:0-4135 GCA_039796375.1 Pseudomonadota bacterium | reverse complement strand
AGCTGCCGAGTTCAAGTGTCCGGCGTCCAGGCCCTGTACCAACACTGCCGAGCGGAAGGCATCGTGCACCCCAATGCACCACTGGAGGGCAAACCCTGGGAACACTAGAGTTCGGGGTTCTCGACCCAGACGGAAACCTCATCACATTCCACGGAAGTACGATTCGAATCGCTTGGAAGAAGTCTCGGCCAGAACAGTACTCGATGTACTTCATCTGCACGACGAATCTTGTCGAGACCTTCCGGTCACTGTTTCCGCACGACTTTCAGTACGAGGGCAGCCGTGCAATCAACTTTCCGGCAGAAGGGTCGGTTTCGGAAGATTCACTTCGCTTCTGCATCGCCGCTGCACTCACACATCGCCTGCGGTCCCGCACATCCAATATCCGCCCTCCCCGTGCTGCGAGTAGAGCCTAACCCCTCGCTCAAAGCGTACACCAACGCCAGGACGCCAAGGGAGACGGGTTGAGCCTCCCCCATCACCGTTCCTCGCAGGCCCGTCTGGTCACCTCGTGCCGATATACAAAGAGCCGCTCAAGCTCACGCCGTGCGAAGCCCGCACCCAGGACGCGGCCGATCGCCCCGAGCGGCAGCTCGTATTCGATGTCGTCCGTCAGCGTCGACTCGCGCGGCCCATGTGGCGTGACGATATGCTTATGAACCCAGCTCGCGAAGGGCCCTCGGTTCATCTTGTCGGCGAACATGCGCCCGGGCTCGTAGGCAATATGTTCCGCCTCCATGGTCTGCCAGATGGGCCCAATCTTGGTACGGAGCACGACCCGCGTGCCAACATCTAGCGATGAAGGAGGCGTCACAATCACGGTCTTTTGCCAAGGCGGCTGCAGCCGTTCGAACGCATCCTTCGCCTCGTGGAACGCGAACACTGTTTCCGCGCTGGCCTTGATCAGGCTCTCGTGAACGAATCGCATCAACGCCTCATAGCATAGTGCCCTGGGTGGCAACGGAGTCGTTCTGTTTCCGCGGTTGCGTCTTGCTCCTGCTCATCGTAGTGCGCCAGCAGGCACCTTGAGCGGCGCCAAAAACTAGCGAACTGCGAAAACGGCGGGGGCCTCAGCCGCCCTGAGAGCGCCCGCGCGTGGCCTTCCACCATTGGGCGATCGTGTCGACGTACGGCACGGCCCCGGGGTGGCCGGCCATGAGGCGCGCTTCGGCTGCTTCGACCGCTCCTTGTTGGCGTAACGCGAGGACCGCGATGATCATCGTCGGTGAGCGGTTGAGGCCAGCGGTGCAATGAATGTAGACGGCGCGACCGCCCTCCGAGAGGCGCTGCCAGGCCGCCACCGCGTCGCCGACGCGCGCGGCCAGCTCCCGCTTGTCGAAGTCGCGAATGGGAACGCGCTCCGCGTTAAGCCCGGCCGCGAGGTGCGAGCGCCAGAGCACCTCCCAACGCAGCCCGAGGGCGCGGAGATCGTCGTCGGTTTGCAGGCTCAAGAGCGCCCCGATGCCGGCCGCGGCGAGCGCCTTCGAGTGCTCCGGCTCGGTGGGGCATGGGCCCACGAAGAGGTCCGGCTCGATCTGGTGGAAACGAAATGGCACGCGCCGGACGCTACGGGACTGGAAGGCGATAGACAAGCACGAGCCTCCGCGGCATGGAAGCTATCTTGGCTACTTCGCTCCTCCGGTCCAGGATCGTTGAAGACTTCGCGAGTAACAAGGGATTGAATTTGGGGCTCTTCTCGGCGGATCGCCAAGCTTCGGTCGTTCTTAGGCAACGCCGCGAAGGCTGTTCGCGAAGCACTGCGACCGCGCCCATGTTCTGTCCTTGGTGAGCTGGCGGATTCGAGAGGTAGTATGGACGGAGTCACCATGACGTCGCTAACCATGCCCGGCAGCGAACCCGGCCATCGCGTCGCGGTTGCAATCTAACGCCCTCGCGGGACGGGTCGTTGAGCTTGGGTCGTTCGGCGTCAAAAAAGATCCTATTTCAATGCCTCGATGCCGGCGCCGTAGTTGATATGAAATGCTGATCCATCCATAACGAGGGCCGGTACCGACTTGACACCGTTGGATTCCGCTTCTTTCAGGCGCGATTTGTCCTCGCCAAGATGGACAACCTCAACATCGTATTTCGCCGGGTCAAGCGCGTTCGCCACGTTCTGCTCAGCGGCAATGCATACAGGACATCCAGCGTGGTAAAAGATGGCTTTGGTCTTCATACTGTTCTCCTCGGTAGGTTGGAATCGTGCCAGACGCACATAAGCATGTTAGGAACAGCTTCAACCCTAGCCTAGAAGGCACTTCCCGGTACCCCGGTAACCTTTTGGTGTACCTTGTGGAAAACAAAGGAAATAGTAAATGTCACCACCAGCAAAGTCTGCCTATTCGCAACTCGAAGATGTGGTTGGTTGCAAGTGGTCTGTCTCGGTTCTGCGAGCCATCGCCGACGGCGTTTCACGTCCTGGTGCATTGGAACGCCACGTACAAGGCATTTCAACGAAAGTTCTGTCCGAGCGGCTACGCAAATTGACTATTTATGGTTTGCTAGCCAAGCATGTTTATGCAGAAGTGCCGCCTAGGACAGAGTATTCACTCACTCAAAATGGCCAGAAGCTGGTTAGCATTATCGATCAGCTCAAGCTCTTGGATGGCGGAATAGGAAGCGCCGAACACGACGCTCCAGCGGATGCCAAAAACGGCGCCGCTGAGCTTTGACGTTGGGTGCCAATGATAGCAATCCGCAAACTCGAACCCGATGACAACCAGGCCTATCGGGCATTGTGGCTCTACGCCATCACTGAGCACTCCGCTTTCTTTCGGATTGCCCCGGGCGATGATTTGCCTATGGGCGTCCCGACCCGGTTCAAGCCGGATAGTTTCACGCTCGGAGCCTTCATTGGCGACGATCTTATCGGCATCGTGAGCTTCGAGCGCGATCCTCGCACCAAGGCGCGCCACAAGAGTCTTATCTCTCGTATGTTTATCCATCCCGATGCTGCCGGACAAGGTACGGGCAAGGCATTGCTGCAGCATCTAATCTCTCTGGCTAGAGACTTGGGCGACCTTCGCTATCTCTACCTGACGGTCTTGGCTTCGAATACTCGGGCCATAAACTTGTATTCATCCATGCAGTTCCGAGAATTCGCTCGTGAGCCAGGCGGTGTATTAATCGGGAGCAGCTACGTTGATGAGCTACAAATGGCGCATCCGCTGGTTGGCACCTAATAATTCGTTCAAGCCGACCCCGCAGCGGCGGCTTAACTCAGGCGTTGGGTAGACAGAACATGCTCATCCGCGCGTACCAACGGCACGATCGCGACCGCGTTACAACATTGTGGAACGCATGCGATCTCACGCGTCCTTGGAACGATCCGGGTAAGGACAGATGGCCCCAAAGGCAGTGGTGAAACCGAAGCGTCCCTACTGGGTCGGAACGGACTGATCCGGCTTTCACCGGGAGGGCTGCCCGACAAATCGTTTCAGCTACCGAGCGTATCTCATTATCGTCAAGTGCTGCCTGCTCAGCGGGGCTCCTTCAGGATAAGTTTGCTGGCCGTCAGCCACGCGATGCTAAAGGCGGCAAGTACCATCACTTCTCCCCAAAATAGTGCGGTATCCCACTGAATCCATTCCAGGGCGTTGATCACGATGATGCCGACGCCCGCGGTACTCAAAGCGATGCAACTGCGGTAAAAGTGCATTCGGAGCGCAGCGTTGGAGTCCCACTTCCCCGTGCCCTTCTTCGCCTTGGCCCGCTCCTTGAAAATCCAGCAAAGCCTCACCAGAACTACAAAAACTCCAGCAGCCGCGCCGATGTGCCAACCTTGACTTGCGGAGTTGCATGCGAACTTCGCCAGGCAGCTATATGTGGCTTCGTGGGTAGCAGGACAAGCTGTCGGCACCCACGCTACTGCGAGCGCCGCTAGGCCGCCAAACCTCGCTAGCCATTTCTCTTCGCGCTTGGTCCCGTCTTCGCCCTGGTAAGAGAGCATCAAGCCACCCACTGCGGCCAAACACGCGACGAAAACGTCTCGCGCTTCTGAGTGGTAGGACGCGCTGATGGACGTCAGGTCCCTGCAACCTCGGGCCGAGACAAGCACCGGGAGCAGACCCGCCGTCACCCCAATCATGAAGCGTTGCAGTTGGTAGTTAAAGGGGTGCGGGTGCGCAGCCTGGGT
>JBDKJZ010000517.1:0-4135 GCA_039796375.1 Pseudomonadota bacterium | reverse complement strand
GGTCTCACTTCAGAGGTGATTGAAGCCGCAGAGACGTCCCTCTTGATGAGCGTCACCAAGCTTTACCAAACAGGCGCGCCCACTCTGCAAGACCTCCTCACTGGGCAGACGTACTACATGAATGATCAGCTGCGCGCGTTCTACAACTTGGGCACTGGCGGCCCCGAGTTTGTCCCGGTCGAGATGCCCAACGAAGGCCGACGAGGACTGCTCACCCATCCGGCGTTGATGACCTTGCTGGCTCGCCCCGATCACGGCGATCCAATCGCACGCGGAATATTTCTGCAACGCAGCGTGATGTGCTTCGCCGTTCCGCCCCCGCCTACGGGAATTGAGATCCCAGTGCTGCCACCGCTCACGCCCGGACTTTCAACCCGCGCTCGCTTGGTGCAACACACGCAAGATGCGCTGTGCTCAAGTTGTCACCAACACATCGACCCACCCGGGTTCGCGCTCGAAGCGTACGACCAGGTGGGTCGCTTTAGGACCATGGACCACGGAGTGGCCGTGGATACTTCTGGGACGCTAGCGAGCGGCAGCGACACGGACGGACCGTTCGCCAATGGCGGCGAGCTGCTCGACCGCATCAGTCGGAGCACCAACGTCAAGGAGTGCTTCGCCAGGACATTCATGTCGTTCGCGCTAGCGCGGGAGCTCGGAAACGCCGACTCGTGCGCCGTCGCAAGCGTCGCGGGCGACTTCGCTCAAACAGGAGATCTAAAAAGTTTGGTCAATACTATCGTGACGAGCGACGCCTTTAGGTTTCGTAAGAGCGAAGGAGCAACACAATGAGACTCTCTGGTTGTAGACAGATAACGCGACGCGATCTGGGGCGCCTGATCGGGAGCGCGGCCTTAGCGCTGCCATGTCTGGAACTGTTCGGTCGCCGCGACGTACAGGCTCAGGCTGCTGGCAAGACTGCCAAGTACGCGGTGTTTTGTTATACGCCCGACGGCGTAAATCAAGCCGCGTTCTGGCCCTCTGGGGGTATGACCGACTTTGCGTTGAGCCCCATCCTCACGCCCTTCCAAGCCTATCGGGACAAGATGCTCGTGCTCGGTCCAGAGATGACCGGCGGCGTTCCCAACAAAGAGAGTGGCTTGACCTACTCAGGTCGACCGCCGCAGCACCAGGCTCCAGTGACCCTCGCGGCGCGCATAGGCAAGGGTTGCGAAGCCGGCGGCGACAGTTGCATCGCCGGCAACCGGGGTCTGCGGTACCTCGACCAAGGTACGGCGGTCAATAACATCGACGGGCCCTCAATCGACACCCTAATAGGCACGGCCGTCAAAGGAGATAGCCTATTCTCCAACTTGAACCTTGGGCTCCACCCGATTGGCGGTGACACGCCTTCTGACATCAACTTCGACGAAAATGGCCAGTCGCTTAAGCGCCTCGCGAGCGCTGACGAAGCGTGGAATCGTGTCTTCGGCGCAGCGGTCGCGCCGTCGGCAAGCGCGCAGAGCGCGAAGCACAAACACACGGCGGTCAGCAACTTCCTTCACGCGCGCTTCGACACATTGCGGCCTCAACTGAGCGTCCACGATCGCCAGGTGCTCGATTCCCACCTGACGTCGCTGGTGGCCTACGAGGAGCAGGTCCGACGGCGTCAGGACGCCATCTGTGAGCCACCGGTGCGCATCCAGGTGCCCATAGACGATATGTCCGTGCGAACCGGAGCCGACACCGAGACCCTCAGCCCGCTATTCATGGATCTCATCGCTTCCTCGTTCGCTTGTGACCTCACTAAGGTTGCCTCCGTCACCTTCGGGTACCCAGGGGGCGGCGGAGCTGGGGGACTACGCATGCCGTGGCTCGGGTTCAGTGACCCGCTGCATGGTGTTTCCCATCATGGGGATGACCCCGCAGTGCTCGACAAGTACCGGCAGATGCACACCTGGATCGCGTCGCAGATCGCTGGCCTGATGGATCGACTGGCGAATATCCAGGATGCCAACGGCGTGTCGCTCCTCGATCAGACAGTCATCTATTGGTTCAATCGGCACGGCGACGGCAATGCGCACACAAACTACGCCTTGCCCAACGTGTTGCTCGGAGGTGCAGGCGGCCACTTCCATATGGGTCGATTCCTGCAACTCCCGACTACGAGCCCAACCAAGGTGCTGATCTCGATAGCCAACGCGATGGGCGTAGACGTCCCGAGCTTTGGGGAACTGGAGTTCGCCGAGACCTCGGGCCTCGCTGGGCTAGAGGCCTGATCATAACGCGCGACGCGGGTTGCCGTTCGAGCAGTCGTAGGTCGTTGGCAATGTAGTTAAGGGTGTGCTGATTGGGCACATTCGGTCGGCGCGAAAGTTGCCGGAGCGCGGTCAAGTTGAGGACTCCCGATTCGAGTGCTTGTGTGACGCCGTCCTAGGCGCATACCATCGAGCTGGGCACCGCATGTCACAACCTTACCCACTGTTTTCTCCGTTCGGTGTTCGTGGTGATGAGGTCAGTCCGACCGAGCTCGGACCCGCTTCCGTCGGACCGCCACGCAGCGAGCGCGCACCGCTGAGCGATCGCTCGCCGGACTCGAGTGACCTGCGGGAGATGGTTCGGGTCATCAAGAGCTTGAGTGTCGACGACGCACCGGTGCTTGAGAGGCTCGCAGGCCAGCTGCGTGAGTTCTTCCGCATGGACACCTTTGTGGCTTTCAATGTGCTCCCCGGTCCACGGGGCTTTGCGATGGACTTCCTGTTCACCGCAGGCCTGACGCCGGAGGATGAGCAGCTCTTGCGGTGCTTGGTTGCCCACCGCCCGGACTCGTGGGGTCCGTTCGCATTCCTGGGCGCTGACGACGGGCGACGAAACCGCGCCGAGAATCTGCCGCCCTCTTCGACGGCTCCGGCTCAGTTCCACGACCCCGCGTGCGTGATCCTGGAGGAACTCGGACTCAACCGTCAGAATCAGTTGCGCGCCCTTATCTGTGACGGCCATGACGTGCTCGCATGGGTCGGCGGGTTTCGCGCCCAGCCGTTTAGCGGCCGGGAGCAGTTCTTGCTCGGAGCGCTGGTGCCGTCATTGATCCCCCGCTTGAGCTGGGAGCGATCGGAAAAATCAGCCCAAGTGCTGATGGCAGGGCTCACCGCGGTGCTCGAAGCGGTGCCTTTCGCTTCCTTCGTGGTGCGCGAGTCGGAGGCGATCGTGTTTGCTAACGACGCAGGTCGTGAATTGCTTCGAGATGGGCGGGGGGAGGTTGCTCTGCTGATGCGCAACAACGGCGCAATCGAAGCTGCCCCAGGTTTTGATCTCAAGCCGCTAAGGACACCTGGATTCGAACCGCACTACCTCGTCACCCACTCGCAGCAGAACTTGCAACCGCGGGTCATGGCGCTGCGCAGCGCTTGGGGTCTGACGGGACGACAAGTGGACGTGCTTGGGTTACTGGTGCAGGGGGAACCCAACCGTGCGATCGCGACCAAGCTAGGTTGCGCTCTCCGCACGGCCGAGCTTCACGTTTCGAAGGTCTTGAAGAAAGCAGGGGTCAGCAGTCGCTCGGAGCTGACAGCTCGATTCTGGGCGAGCTAGTGGCTGCTGGCTGCCTTGGCAGATGTCGTGGGCACCCGTCTGTGGCAAGCTGCCGCCCA
Organism: Pseudomonadota bacterium; assembly: GCA_039796375.1. Taxonomy (GTDB): domain Bacteria; phylum Myxococcota_A; class Polyangia; order Polyangiales; family Polyangiaceae; genus SZUA-265. The sequence continues at coordinate 545 of JBDKJZ010000517.1, read as the reverse complement.
TGATCCGTCTGTTTGGTAGTGTCACATCGCCCTATGCTCGCAGGGTCCGAATTCTGTTGGAAGCTCTTGGTCTGCCTTTCGATTGGGTAGACACGATGACGGAAGAGGGGCAGCGGCTCTTGCGCGAGCGGTCGCCCGTCTTCAAGGTCCCGATCTTGGAGTTCGAAGGTCAGCTTCTCTTTGATTCCCACGCCATCTGCGCCTTCCTGAGCCACCGGTACCCTGACAGCGGGGTCGCTACGCCGCTCATCACCGACCTTGAATCGCAGAACTTCCTCAGCGTGGTCGACACGGCGCTCGACTCGCTCATCCAGCGCTTCTACCTGCTGCGCGATGGCAGCTCCCCTGATCTTCTCTACGCCCAGCGTCAAACAGAACGTGCTGGCAGTGCCTTCGTCTACCTGGAAGCGCGGTTGCCCATCCTAGGGTCGGGCCTAGACGCTCTAAGCCTAGCGCTCGGCACCGCCCTCGATTGGATCCGCCTCAGAGACGCGTACGATCTCTCCCGCCATCCGGAACTCCTTGAGTGGCTTTCGCTGTGGTCG